>NZ_JBSSLX010000302.1:0-5310 GCF_053890995.1 Micromonospora sp. I033
ATAGGGGACAGCCGCGCGGGCGCGGCGGGTGCAGGCCGAGCGGGACCGGGACGCCGCCCGCCAGGAGCTGCGTACCGTGCGGGCCGAACGCGACGGCGAGCGCCGCCGGGTCACCGACCTGACCGCCGAGCGGGGGAGAGCTCGGCGTGCAGCGCGTCGGTGAGCGTCTCCACGATCTGGTCGAGCCGCTCGACCGCCTCCCAGGTGCGGGCCACCTGCCCGGGCAGGCCCGGGGCGTTGCGGTGGCGCATCCGGGAGTTGCGCGACGCGCGCTGGCAGGCGCCGTCGTTGTCCCGGCAGTACCGGAAGGGGCGGCCGGCGCCCGCGCGCTGCGGCACCTCCCGTCCACAGTGGGCGCAGGGGCGGGTCTCGGGGGTGGGCTCGGCGTCCATCGGCGGCGAAGTCTAGTTGCCGCGGGTCACGACGGCGTCGACGGCCCGGTGCGGACGACGGCCTGGTCGCCGTGCGGTCCGAACAGGTGCAGGATCTCGACGGTGTCCGTGTCGGCCGGGCCGAACCAGTGCGGTTCGCCGGTGTCGAACTCGGCCACCTCGCCGGGGCGGAGGAGGAACTCACGGTCACCGAGGACGAGGCGCAGCCGGCCGGCGAGGACGTAGAGCCACTCGTAGCCGGCGTGGGTGACGAGCTTCGGCTCCCGGGGCGCGAGGACCTGCTTGAAGACCTGGACCCGCCCCGGGTACTGGGTCAGGGGCACCACCACGCCGCCGCGCCGTCGCCGGTGCGGCCGCAGGTGGACGCGGGGGTCGCCGGTGGCCGGCGCCGCCACCAGCTGGTCCAGCGCGACACGGTGGGCGCGGGCCAGCGGGATCAGCAGCTCGAGGGTGGGGCGCCGCTTGCCCGACTCGAGGCGGGACAGCTTGCTCACCGAGATGCCGGTCTGCGTCGCGAGGGTCTCCAGTGTCAGTCCGCGGTCGCGGCGCAGCGCGCGCAGCCGCGGCCCGATGCCGTCGAGGAGTTTCGCGAAGTCCGTTTCCACGCCCGCCATCTTTGCGGTTTCCGCAAGACGGCTGGGCCCGGGGGCCCGCGCGGTCCGAGCATGGCGGGCATGTTTCCCGACCTGGAGGTGAGCGAGTGGCCGCGACATCCCTGACCGTGCGATCCGAGCCGAGTGCGCGCCGGCGGTGGGCGGTGCTGGCGATCTGCGCGCTGAGCATGTTGCTCGTCGGGCTGGACACCACCATCGTCAACGTGGGCCTGCCCGCCATCGGGCGCGGGCTGGAGGTGGGCACCCGCAGCCTGGAATGGGTCGTCGACGCCTACACCGTGGCCGTGGCCAGCCTGCTGATCTCCGCGGGCGCGCTGGCCGACCGGCTGGGCCGCCGCCGGGTCTTCCGGTGGGGGCTGGTCGTCTTCGGCGTCGCGTCGGTGGCGTGCGCGGTGGCCCCGTCGCTCGGCGCGCTCGTCGCGGCGCGGGCCGTCCAGGGGATCGGCGCGTCGATGCTCAGCCCCGTGGCCCTGGCCATCGTGGTGAACGCGATGCCCGACCCGCGGGAACGGGCCCAGGCCATCGGGATCTGGGCCTCGGTCTTCGGGCTCAGCATGGCGGCCGGACCGGTCGCCGGCGGCGCGCTCATCGCGGCGTTCGGCTGGCGGTCGGTGTTCTGGATCAATGCCCCGGTCATCGTCGCCGCGCTGGTGCTGAGCGCGCGGTTCGTCCCGGAGTCCCGCGCGCTGCGGGCCCGGCGGCTCGACCTGCCCGGCCAGGTTCTCCTCACCGTCGTGGTGTGCCTCTGCGTCGCCGTGCTCATCGAGGGCCCGCGCATCGGCTGGGCGTCGCCGCCCGCCTGGGCCGCGTACCTGGTGGCCGCCGCGGCCGCCGTCGGCTTCGTGGCGGTCGAGCGGCGTCGCCAGGAACCGCTGATGGAGCTGGGGCTGTTCCGGCGGCCGGCCTTCGCCACGGCGGTGCTGGGCGCGGTGGCCGTGTTCGTCGCGCTGACCGTCAGCCTGCTGCTCACCACGCTGTACCTGCAGCACGGCCACGGCTGGACCCCGCTCGCCGCGGGGACCGCGACCCTGCCCCTGGCGCTCGGCGCGACCGTCTGCGCGCCGTTGTCGGGCCGGCTGGCCGGGCGGTACGGGGCGCGGCGGCCCCTCCTGCTCGCCGGCGCGTTCCTCACGGCCGGCGGGCTCATCCTGGTCGACCTGCGTCCCGACCCGGACCCCCGGCAGCTCCTGCCGGCCTACCTGCTCATCGGCGTCGGCTTCGGCTTCGCCAACGCCCCGATCACCAACACCGCGGTGAGCGGCCTGCCCCCGGCGCGGGCCGGGGTCGCCGGGGCGATCACCTCCACCGCCCGGCAGCTCGGGTCGGCCGTCGGCATCGCCGTCGCCGGGGGCCTCGTCGCCGGGGTCGGCCCGGCGGGCCTGGCCCGCGCGTCCCGCCCGGGTTGGCTCCTGGTGGCGGCCTGCGGCCTGTTCCTCTTCGTCGTCGCGCGCGCCGCCGGTCAGGCGGCGCCGTCGCGGCCGGCGTCCGCGCGGGCGGCACGGTCGAGGGTGTAGCGGCGTTGCAGCAGCACCGCGACCACCATGACGGCGGCCGGCAGCAGGCCGAAGCCGTACCGGATCGCCGCCAGCGCGCCCGCCGACTGGGTGACCGTCTGCCCGGCGGCGGAGGCCACGAAGCCCCCGGCCGCCAGGCAGAGCGCGTAGGCGTACGGGCCGAGCGCCGCGCCGGTGGCCTCGGTGGCGGTCCACACCCCGGTGTACGTGCCGGCCCGGTCGGTGTCGGCGGCGCGGATCACGTCGGGCAGCATCGAGAAGGGCAGCAGCTGCATCCCGGCGAACGCCACCCCGAGCACCGCCACCGCGCCGACCAGCACCGGCAGCCCGGCCGGCCGGCCGACGGCCAGCACCAGCGCGCCGAGGGCGAAGGCGACCTGGGCGGCGAGCAGCGCCGGCTGCTTGCCGACCCGCCGGGCGACCGCCAGCCAGGCCGGGGTGACCAGCAGGGCGGGCGCGACGAACGCGGCGACCAGCACGGTGGTGAGCTTCGGGCGGCCCAGCTCGTACTCCGCGTAGTAGGGCACCCCGGCCAGCACCAGGTGGGTGGTGGTCGACATGGCCAGGTACGCGCCGACCAGCCAGCGGAACTGCCGGTCGCGCAGGCTCGCCGCCAGGGTCCGCCACCCGGCCGCCGGGTGCGGCGTCGCCGGCGCGGCGGCGGTGCGGCGCAGCCGGCCGATCCCGGCGACGCCGACCGCCATGGCCGCGAGCATCCCTACCGCGAGCAGCGCCGCCATCCGCAGGTAGCCGGCGCGGGTGGCGGCGTCACCGCCGGCCAGCAGCGGCGCGAGCAGCCCGGAGACCAGGATGCCGAGGGTGAGCACCACCATGCGGAAGGCCATCAGCCGGGTGCGCTCGTGGTAGCCGATCCGCAGGTCCGCCGGGGTGGCCAGGTAGGGCACCTGGTACGCGGCGAAGAGCAGGTTCCCGGCGACGAAGGCCACCGCCACCCAGGCCGCGGCCGGTGCGCCGGTCAGCCCGCCGGGCACCGCGAAGAGCGCGGCGAACGCCAGCGGCAGGGCGCAGCCGGTCAGCAGCAGCCGTCGCCGGTGGCCGCGGCGGGCCTGCTCGACGTCGCAGCGGTGCCCGATCCAGGGGTGCAGCAGCACGTCGGCGATCTTCGGCACGAGCAGGCTGAGCCCCGCCAGCCACGGGGCGACCGCGAGGACGTCGGTGAGGAAGTAGAGCAGCAGCAGCCCGGGCACGGTGACCCAGACGCCCATGCCGAGCGAGCCGGCAGCGAAGCCGACCAACGGGCCGCGCGGCAGGGCGGCGGCCTGGCGCCGCTGGTCGAGCCCGGTCATCGCTGCCCCTTCCTCGGGGCATGCCGCCCCCAATCCAACGGATGCTGGATTGTAGGGGGAACAATGGCGGGATGACCATGCCCCGCCGCCGACCGGGTCGGCCCCGCCGCGACGACCAGCGGCCCACCCGCGACCTGGTGCTCGCCGCCGCCACGGCGCTCTTCGCCGAGCGTGGCTTCGACGCGGTCGGTCTGCGCGACGTCGCCGCCGCGGCGGGCGTCGACGTGGCCACCGTCGCCCACCACACCGGCACGAAGGCGGAGCTCTACGACGCCTGCTTCGCCCGGGTGTTCGCCGCCGAGCGGGAGGTCCTCGAGGCGGCCGGCGAGCGCGCCCGGCTGGCCCTGGCGGCCGGGCCGGCCGAGGCGCTACGGGCGCTGCACGATGTGGTCGACGTGTTCGTCGACTTCCTCGAGGACCGCCCGGAGACCACCGCCCTGTGGCTGCGCCGCTGGCTGGAGCCGCACCGGCACGCCGACCTCGACCAGCGCTACGCGGCCCCGCTCTACGCGCTGGTCGAGGAGTTGCTCGCCGCCGCCGCTTCGGGCGGAGCGCTGGTCGAGCCGACCCCGCACGTCACGGTGCGCAGCCTGGTCTGGGCGGTGCACGGGCACGTGGTGGCCCTCGCCGCGCAGGGCGGCTCCGCGGCCCGGGAGCGGCGCGAGTTCCGGGCCTTCGTGCACCGCTTCCTCGACGGGCTGTACCCGCCGGCCACCCCTTGACGGGCCGCCGCCCGCCGGGGATTATCCAGCGGTCGTTGGATTAAGGAGGCGGGCATGGCGGCACCACCCAGGGTGGCGGTCATCGGCGCCGGCGCGGCCGGACTGGCCACCCTCAAGGCGCTGGCCGACGCCGGCGTGCCGGCGGTCGCGTTCGAGGCCGCCGACACCGTCGGCGGCCTCTGGGTGTACGGGGCGGCCGGCTCGCCGGCGTACCGGACGCTGCACCTGAACACCAGCAGGGGGCGCACCGAGTTCGCCGACCATCCGATGCCGGCGCACTGGCCCGACTACCCGGACCACAGCCGCATCGCCGGCTACCTCGCCGACTACGCCGACCGGTTCGGGCTGCGCGACGCCGTGCGGCTGCGGCACACCGTCGTGCGGGTCACCCCGGCGGCGGGCGGCGGCTGGACCGTGCACGTCACCGGCCCCGAGGGGCCGGTCCACCTCGACGTCGAGGCGGTGGTGGTGGCCAACGGGCACAACCGGGCGCCGAAGTGGCCCGACCCGTACCCGGGCGAGTGCACCGCCGAGCAGCTGCACAGCCACGACTACCGGGGCCCCGAGCAGCTCGCCGGCCGGCGGGTGCTGGTGGTCGGGGGCGGCAACTCCGCCATGGACATCGCCGTCGACGCCTCGTACGCCGCCGCGCGCACCCTGCTGTCGCTGCGGCGCGGGGTCTGGGTCGTGCCCAAGTACCTGCTCGGCCGCCCCTCCGACACCCTCAACGGGGCGCTCGCCCGCCGGCTGCCCTGGCGGCT
>NZ_JBSSLX010000303.1:0-5309 GCF_053890995.1 Micromonospora sp. I033
CGGGAGCCCAGGTCGCTGTCGTCGGGCAGGGCCGGGGGCAGCGGCGCCGCGGGCGGCACGGTGGTGGCCCCCGGTCCGGCGACGGGCGTCCGGGTGGGCAGCGCGGGGGACTGCGTCCCCTCGGGCAGCGGGATCACCACCGGGCCGACCGACGGCGTCGGGATGAACGGGGTGCTGCTGTCCGGGAGGGCGCTGTTCCCCACGGTGGCCGATCCGGCGCTGATCGCGGCGAGGATCGGCATGGAGGCGGTGCCGGCCAGCAGCGCGACGGTGAACAGGTAGCCCCGGCTCGGGCCGCCCAGGCCCTGCGCGCGGTGCGCCCCGACCACCCGCCGGTAGCCGGATCGCGGCACCGCCCGGTGCCGGCCGAGGAACGGGGAGCCCGGTGGACCCTCTGGCGGCTCGGACACCGGCACACTCCTCGTACGCGTGGACAGGACGGGATCCCGGCACAGGCTAAACGGACAAATGCCGCAGCGGGGACCACCGTCAGCTTGAACCAGTGACGCTCAGTTCACCAGCCGCCACAGCGTGTCGACACACAAATTGTCCGTCGTTCGGAGACGAGTAACGAGACAAATACGTCTATGAGTCGCGAACGAGACGGAACGTCACCGGGGCGGGAGGCCGTACTGTGGGCCCGCTCACCTCCTCTGCAATCATTCAGTCACGACGGCAACGCAGCCGCCACCTCCGCGCACCCCGCGGCTGGTGCGGTACGGCGCCGGCGCTCCCGGGCCGGGCTCCCGCACGGACCCGGCTCACGCCGCGCGGCAACCCTCACCGGGGCTAGGCGCGGCCGCCAGGGACCGGTCCGGCACCAGCCGGGCCGGGCGCACGATGTGCGCGGCACGGGTCACCCCCCGGCGCCGGCGCAGACCAGACAGGGAGAGACGGATGGCAAAGGGCGACCCCGGGGCCGCCACCCGCAGCAGGCGGGCCGCACCCCGTACCAAGCGCGCCGCCGCCACGGGCGAACCGGAGCTCGTGCAACTGCTCACGCCGGAGGGCGAGCGGATCGAGAGCGCGCTCGGCCCGGACGGGACCGAGTACCGCGTCGACTTCACCGACGAGGAGTACCGCGGGCTCTACCGCGACCTCGTGCTGGTCCGGAAGCTCGACGCCGAGGCCACGGCGCTCCAGCGCCAGGGCGAGCTGGGCCTCTGGGCCAGCCTGCTCGGCCAGGAGGCGGCGCAGGTCGGCTCCGGCCGGGCGCTGCGTACCCAGGACATGGCCTTCCCGACCTACCGGGAGCACGGCGTCCTCTACTGCCGGGGCATCGACCCGATCATGCCGCTCGGCCTGTTCCGCGGCGTCGACCAGGGCGGCTGGGACCCGAACGAGTTCAAGTTCAACATGTACACGATCGTCATCGGGGCGCAGACCCTGCACGCGACCGGGTACGCCATGGGCGTCGCCATGGACGGCAAGACCGGCAGCGACGATGGCGAGGCGGTGATCGCCTACTTCGGTGACGGCGCCACCAGCCAGGGCGACGTCAACGAGTCGTTCGTCTGGGCCAGCGTCTTCAACGCCCCGCTGGTGTTCTTCTGCCAGAACAACCAGTACGCCATCTCCGAGCCGCTGGAGCGGCAGACCCGCGTCCCGCTCTACCAGCGGGCCGGCGGCTTCGGCTTCCCCGGCGTCCGGGTCGACGGCAACGACGTGCTCGCGTCGTACGCGGTCACCCGGCACGCGCTGGACAACGCGCGGCACGGCCAGGGCCCGAGCCTCATCGAGGCGTACACCTACCGGATGGGCGCCCACACCACCTCGGACGACCCGACCCGCTACCGGATCGCCAGCGAGGTCGAGGCCTGGCAGGCCAAGGACCCGATCGCCCGGATGAAGGCGTTCCTGACCAAGCAGCAGATCGTCGACGAGTCGTTCTTCGCCGAGGTCGACGAGCAGGCCCGGGCCGAGTCGGTGCACCTGCGGGAGCGGGTGCTCGCCATGCCGAACCCGGAGCCGGTGACCATGTTCGACCACGTCTACCCCAACGGGTCCCCCGAGCTCGACGAGCAGCGGGCCCAGTTCACGAAGTACATGGAGTCGTTCGAGGGGAGCGCCCACTGATGGCCACAGAGACGCTCACCCTCGGCAAGGCCCTGAACGCCGGCCTGCGCAAGGCCCTGGAGAACGACCCGAAGGTCGTCATCATGGGCGAGGACGTCGGCAAGCTCGGCGGCGTCTTCCGGATCACCGACGGCCTCCAGAAGGACTTCGGCGACCAGCGGGTGATCGACACCCCGCTCGCCGAGTCCGGCATCATCGGCACCGCGGTCGGCCTGGCCATCCGCGGCTTCCGGCCGGTCTGCGAGATCCAGTTCGACGGCTTCGTCTACCCGGCGTACGACCAGATCGTGTCGCAGGTGGCGAAGATGCACTACCGCTCGCAGGGCAAGGTGCGGATCCCGATGGTCATCCGGATCCCCTACGGCGGCGGCATCGGCGCGGTCGAGCACCACTCGGAGTCGCCCGAGGCGTACTTCGCGCACACGGCCGGCCTCAAGGTCGTGAGCTGCGCGAACCCGCAGGACGCGTACTCGATGATCCAGCAGGCCATCGCCTCCGACGACCCGATCGTCTTCCTGGAGCCGAAGCGGCGCTACTGGGAGAAGGGCCCGGTCGAGCTGGACGCCCCGCTGGCCGACGCGTACCCGCTGCACGCGGCCCGGGTCGCCCGGCCGGGCACCGACGCCACCGTGCTGGCGTACGGCCCGATGGTCCGCACCGCCCTGGACGCGGCCACCGCCGCCGCCGAGGACGGCCGGGAGCTGGAGGTCATCGACCTGCGCACGCTCTCCCCGCTGGACCTGACCGCCGCGTACGAGTCGGTGAAGCGCACCGGCCGGTGCGTGGTCGTCCACGAGGCCCCGGGCAACCTGGGCCTCGGGTCGGAGATCGCCGCCCGGATCACCGAGGAGTGCTTCTACTCCCTGGAGTCCCCGGTGCTGCGCGTCACCGGCTTCGACACCCCCTACCCGGCCGCCCGGGTGGAGGAGGAGTACCTGCCCGACCTCGACCGGGTGCTCGACGCCGTCGACCGCACCTTCGGCTGGTGAGCGGCATGTCACGGATCAAGGAGTTCAACCTCCCCGACCTGGGCGAGGGCCTGACCGAGGGCGAGATCCTCGCCTGGCTGGTCAAGGTGGGCGACGACATCGAGCTGAACCAGCCGATCGTCGAGGTGGAGACCGCCAAGGCGGCGGTCGAGATCCCGGCGAAGTGGGCCGGGCGGGTGCAGGCGATCTTCCACCCGGAGGGCGCCACGGTCGAGGTCGGCACCCCGATCATCGCGATCGACACCGACCCGAACGCCGGGCCGATCGAGCAGTCGACGACCGGTGCGCCGGCCGCCGACCTGCCCACCCCGTCGGCGGCCTCGCTGGCCGCCGTCGAGGTCGCGCCCGAGGAGGGCATGGTCGAGCCGGGTCTGATCGGCGGCGTGGCGCCGGGCGGGCGTACCGCCGTGCTGGTCGGCTACGGCCCGCGCAACGCACCGGCCAAGCGCCGCCCGCGCAAGGGCGGCGTCCCGGCCCAGGCTGCGGCAGCCCCGGCCGCCCCGGTCCGGCCCGCGCCGGCCCCGGTGGTCCCCGTGTCGCCCGCGCCGGCGGTGAACGGCACCGGCCCGGTGCTCGCCAAGCCGCCGGTCCGCAAGCTCGCCAAGGACCTCGGCGTCGACCTCGCCACGCTGATCGGCTCGGGCCCGCTGGGCTCGATCACCCGGGAGGACGTACAGCAGGCGGCGAGCGGGACCCCGGCGGCGGCCGAGCCGCTGACGGTCGCGGCGCCGGTCACGGCGGCCGCGAGCTTCGGCGCGGACCGCGAGCAGCGCATCCCGGTCAAGGGGGTACGCAAGCTCACCGCGGAGAACATGTCCCGCTCGGCGTTCACCGCCCCGCACGTCACGGAGTTCCTGACCGTCGACGTGACCAGGGCCATGAAGGCGCTGGACCGGCTCCGCGAGCGGCGTGAGTGGCGGGACGTGCGCGTCTCGCCGCTGCTGCTGGTCGCCAAGGCGGTGCTGCTGGCGGTCAAGCGCCACCCGATGGTCAACTCGACCTGGGCCGGCGAGGAGATCGTGGTCAAGGACTACGTGAACCTGGGCATCGCGGCGGCAACCGAGCGCGGCCTGATCGTGCCGAACATCAAGGACGCCGGTCGACTCTCGCTGCGGGAGCTGGCGGACGCGATGACCGAGCTGGTGCAGACGGCCAAGGCGGGGAAGACCTCGCCGGCCGACATGTCCGGCGGCACGCTGACCATCACCAACGTCGGCGTCTTCGGCGTCGACACGGGCACCCCGATCCTGCCTCCGGGCGAGTCCGCGATCCTCGCCTTCGGCGCGGTCCGGGAGCAGCCCTGGGTGCACAAGGGCAAGGTCAAGCCGCGCCTGGTCACCACCCTGGGCCTCTCCTTCGACCACCGGATCATCGACGGTGAGCTCGGCTCGAAGTTCCTCCGCGACATCGGGGACTTCCTGGCCGATCCGGAGGCGGCGCTGCTCGCCTGGACCTGACGGTCCACCGCACCAGGCCACGGCCGGTGTGCACGGGTGAACGCCCGGCACACCGGCCGTTGCCGATGCAGGAACGAAACTTCGGCCCATCGGGCCTCCTGACCTACGATCCTTAGGTGCGTGGTTCAGCTCACCTAATAATCGATGGAAGTTGGCGGCGTCATGAGGTTCAATAGAGACATCAAGGGGCTGACAACCGAATAGCCAGGAGGAGAGACCCAGATGAGCATGATCGAGCGAATCCGCAACCGCCGCGACGCCAACCGCCGCGCCCGCGCCATCGAGCACGCGCTGCGTTCCGCCAACTCGCCCGCGGTCCGCGAGGAGCTTCTCGCCATCGCCCAGCGTCACATGAGCTGACGCTCCCCTACTTTCCTCACCTCCTCCAGTTCGAAGACCCGCCCGGGGCGCACCGGGCGGGTCTTCGGCGTTTCACGTCGATTGACACCGGGATTCCACCTCGCCGCACCGCCCGGTACGGTGGGGCTCGGTCGCCAACCGCCCGCCCCCGGACCGATCGCCTCGAGAGCAACCGATCGATATCGTCCGGTGACGTTCGGTGACGGCCGGTGCTCCCCCGGGCGCCTCCGGGCGGCCACCGGATACGGTGCGGGGAGCCCGCACGGCCGGTACCTGCCGGCGACGCCGGCAGCCATGCCGACGGTCCCGATCGGCATCGGCGGCCGACATGTGATGGAGGAGGCGCACCCATGACGTCCGAGGCCCCGCACCGCCCCGGCCAGGAGCCGGGCGAGGTGTCGCCGGGCGCCGGCGGACCGGTGCCGTA
>NZ_JBSSLX010000304.1:0-5302 GCF_053890995.1 Micromonospora sp. I033
GTTGGAAACATCCGACGTCACGTCGGTGGTGTCGCTCAATGGATTCCTTCCCTCGATAGGCCGGGGCGGGAGCGGTTAGAGGCCGGAGAGGCGTTGGCCGGCGCGGACTACGGCCATGGCGTGGCGTTCGCCGGGGCGGCGGCCCAGGCGCTCGATCGGGCCGGAGATGCTGATGGCGGCGATGACCCGGCCGGTGCGGTCGCGGATCGGGGCCGAGACGCTCGCCACACCGGCCTCCCGCTCGGCGACGCTCTGCGCCCAGCCCCGGCGGCGTACCTCGGCGAGGGTGCGGCCGGTGAACTTCGACCGGGGCAGCAGCGGCATGACCGCCTCGGGCGGCTCCCAGGCGAGCAGGATCTGTGCCGCCGAGCCGGCCGTCATGGGCAGCACCGAGCCGACCGGCACGGTGTCCCGCAGGCCGCTGGCCCGCTCGGCCGCGGCCACGCAGATCCGCTCGTCGGCGCGGCGCAGGTAGAGCTGGGCGCTCTCCCCGGTGGCGTCGCGCAGTGCGGCCAGCAGCGGCTCGGCCGCGGTCAGCAGCACGTCCGGCGCGGCGTTGGCCAGCTCGCCGAGCCGGGGGCCCGGGCGCCAGCGGCCCTGGGTGTCCCGGACCAGCATCCGGTGGATCTCCAGCGCCTGTGCCAGCCGGTGCGCGGTGGCCCGGGGCAGCTTGGTGCGTTCAACGAGTTCGGCCAGGCTGGCGCCGTCGACACAGGCGGCCAGGATGACCACCGCCTTGTCGAGAACGCCGACACCGCTCATACTGTGTCCCACAAGCCGAAATTTACCTCCCAGAATTTAGGATGTCCAGATGGTGGGAGTCACTCAACCGAGGACCCTGGCCGAGAAGGTCTGGGACGCGCACGTCGTCCGCTCCGCCGCCGGCGAGCCGGACCTGCTCTTCATCGACCTGCACCTGCTCCACGAGGTCACGAGCCCGCAGGCGTTCGACGGGCTGCGCCTGGCCGGCCGCGGGGTCCGCCGCACCGATCTGACGATCGCGACCGAGGACCACAACACGCCGACCGGATACGACGACCCGGCCTTCCGCGCCCGGCGCGGTGACCTGCTCACGATCGCGGACCCCACCTCCCGCACCCAGATCGAGACGCTGCGCCGCAACTGCGCCGAGTTCGGCGTACGGCTGCACCCGCTGGGCGACGAGAACCAGGGCATCGTGCACGTCATCGGCCCCCAGCTCGGCCTCACCCAGCCGGGCATGACGATCGTCTGCGGCGACTCGCACACCGCCACCCACGGCGCGTTCGGGGCGCTCGCCTTCGGCATCGGCACCAGTGAGGTCGAGCACGTGCTGGCCACCCAGACGCTGCCGCAGGCCCGCCCGAAGACCATGGCGGTCAACGTCGTGGGTGACCTCGCCCCGGGCGTCACCGCCAAGGACCTGGTGCTCGCCCTGATCGCCCAGGTGGGCACCGGCGGCGGGCGCGGTCACATCGTCGAGTACCGCGGCGAGGCCATCCGCAACCTCTCCATGGAGGGCCGGATGACCATCGCCAACATGTCCATCGAGTGGGGCGCCAAGGCCGGCATGATCGCGCCGGACGAGACGACCTTCGCGTACCTGAAGGGGCGGCCCCACGCGCCGCAGGGGGCCGACTGGGACGCGGCGGTGGCCCACTGGCGGACGCTGCCCACCGACGAGGGGGCGACCTTCGACACCGAGGTGACCCTGGACGCCGGCCGGATCACCCCGTTCGTCACCTGGGGCACCAACCCGGGTCAGGGCGTGCCGCTGGGCGCGGCCGTGCCGGACCCGGAGGAGTTCGTCACCGAGCCGGAGCGGGTCGCCGCCCGCCGGGCCCTGGAGTACATGGACCTCACCCCCGGCACCGCGCTGCGTGACCTCGCCGTGGACGTGGTCTTCGTCGGCTCCTGCACCAACGGCCGGCTGGAGGACCTGCGCGCCGCCGCCGACGTGCTGCGCGGGCACCAGGTCGCCGACGGCGTACGCATGCTGGTGGTGCCCGGGTCGGCCGCGGTCCGCGAGGCGGCCGAGGCGGAGGGGCTGGACAAGGTCTTCACCGACGCCGGCGCCGAGTGGCGCTTCGCCGGCTGCTCCATGTGTCTGGGCATGAACCCGGACACGCTGAAGCCGGGCGAGCGCTCCGCCTCGACCTCCAACCGCAACTTCGAGGGCCGCCAGGGCCGGGGCGGGCGTACCCACCTGGTGTCCCCGCCGGTCGCCGCCGCCACCGCCGTGGTCGGCCGGCTGGCCGCCCCCGCCGACCTGTAGAAGGGCAGCCGAGAGATGGACAAGTTCACCACCCACACCGGCACCGCCGTGCCGCTGCGCCGATCCAACGTGGACACCGATCAGATCATCCCCGCCGTGTACCTCAAGCGGGTGACCCGGACCGGTTTCGCGGACGGTCTGTTCAACGCGTGGCGGGAGGACCCGTCATTCGTACTGAACGATCCCGCCCATTCGGGTGCGTCGATTCTCATCGCCGGCCCCGAGTTCGGCACCGGATCCTCCCGGGAGCACGCCGTCTGGGCGCTGCGGGACTGGGGCTTCCGGGCTGTGATCGCGCCGCGCTTCGGCGACATCTTCCGCGGCAACGCGCTCAAGGAAGGTCTCCTTCCGGTCGAGCTGGAATTGAAAGCCGTCGAAGAACTGTGGGATCTCGTCGAATCCGAGCCGACCACCCCGATCACGGTCGACCTCGCCGCCCGCCAGGTCCACGCCGGGGATGCCACCTGGGCGTTCCCGCTGGACGACCACAGCCGTTGGCGGCTGATGGAGGGCTTGGATGACATTGGACTCACCCTCCGGCACGAGGCCGAGATCAGCGCCTACGAGGCGTCCAGGCCGTCGTTCCTGCCCTCGGTCGCCTGACCGCAGATAGCTTTTCGCCCCCACCGGCCCGGCCGGTGGGGGCGAATCCGTTACGACACAAGGGCTTTTTTCCACCGAATGTTTGTGTCCAGGCAGCACAGGGCATACCGTGCGCGCAGAATGGCTCGCGTCGAGTCAGTTGCACAATCGGGAGGAAGTCGTGAACAAGGCCGAGCTCATCGAGGCGCTCGCCGTTCGCCTGGGGGACCGGAAGACGGCGACGGCCGCGCTCGACGCGGTTCTCGCTGAGGTCCAGGCGGCGGTCACCAAGGGCGAGAAGGTGGCGATCACCGGTTTCGGAGCGTTCGAAAAGCGTGTCCGGGGCGCCCGAACAGCGCGCAACCCGCGGACCGGCGAGGCGGTGAAGGTCAAGAAGACCTCCGTCCCGACCTTCCGTGCGGGCGCGGGCTTCAAGGAGATGGTGGCCAGCGGCAAGGTGCCGAAGGCCACGGCCGCCGCCAGGAAGACCACCGCGGCCGCCGCCGCCAAGACCACCGGCGCGAAGGCGGCCGGAGCCAAGGCGACCGCGGCGAAGAAGACCACGGCGGCCGGTGCCGCCAAGAAGACCACGGCGGCGAAGGCGACCAAGACCACCGCCGCGACCAAGAAGGCCGCGCCGGCGAAGAAGGCCGCGACCAAGACGACCGCGGCGAAGAAGACCACCGCGGCGACGAAGACCACCGCGGCCAAGAAGACGACGGCGGCCAAGAAGACGACGGCGGCCAAGAAGGCGCCGGCGAAGAAGGCTCCGGCCAAGAAGGCCGCCACCCGGCGCTGACCGCACGGCCGTAAAGGGCGCTCACCGTTCGCGGTGAGCGCCTTTTCGTGGGTACGCGTTGACCCGCCGTCCCGTGGGCCCGCAGAATCCTCGTGCCGAAAACCCCCGTCGGTCACGAGAAGAGGGGCGCCCGTGCGCCACCGTCACCTCCCCACCGCCGCGCTCGCCCTGGGCGTCGTGGTCCTGCTCGACGTGCTCCGGGTGTGGCTGCCGTCGATCATCACCGTCTTCGGCCGGGCGGCCGAGACCCCGGCCGAACTCCTCGGCGCCTTCGCCCTCGGCTGGTTCGTGCTCGCCCTCGGCGCACCTGTCCTGGTCCGCCGCCTCGGTGCGCGCCCGGTGGGGCTGGTCGCGGCCGGCGCGCTGGCCGCCGTCCGGCTCGCCCTGACCGCCGCACCCGGCGGTCGGGTCCAGCTCTGGCTGGCCTGCGCCGGCCTGCTCGCCGGCCTCGTCTGGCTCGCCGCGACCGCCGCGACGGTCGCCCGGCCGGTGCCGGGGCTGGCGATCGGCCTGGCCGGGTCCGCCGTCGGGCACGCCCTGCTCGGCACCGAGGACCTGGTCTGGCGGGGCGGCGCGCTCGGGTGGACGGTGAGCATCCTGCTGGTCGGCGCCTTCCTCGCCGCGCAGGCGACGTCGTGGCCGCTGGCCGTGTTCCGCCACCCGGAAAGGCCGGCGGCCGCCCCGCCATCCGAAGCCGCCGAAGTCCCCGGCTTCGCTGGATCGGCGAGCCCTGCCGCATCGGCCGCTCCTGCCGCGTCGTCCGGCCCCACCGGTCATGTCGGCTCGGCGTTCCGGCCGGGTAGGGGAGCGGAACGGCTGGCCTGGTTGCTGGTGGGCCCGGTGCTGCTGCTCGCCGGTCAGCTGGCGCTCGCCCCGGCGGTGTGGGACGCGGCCGCCTCGTACCAGCACGGATCGGCGGATCTGGCCGGCCTGGGGCTGCCTCCGGCCCACCTGGCGGCGGTGCCCGAGTTGGCGATCGGCCTGTTCCTGGTGGCGGTGCTCGTCCGGCCGCCCCGGCCGGTGGCCCGGCTGCTCTGGCCGGTGGCGCTGGTGGCCGGCGCGGGGCTGTTCGCCTCCGACCGGGCCGGCTGGCTGGCTGCGGCGGTCGTGCTGACCGCCGGCGGTCTGGGCGGCTGCCTCGCCCTCGTCGACACCGTCGCCGATGGCGGGAACACGCTGGCCCGTCGCCGGTCTGGCAAGGCGCTCGTCCGCGCGACGACCAGCCCGGGCAACGACCGCGACCCGGCCATGCCCCCGGGCTCCGCCGCAACGTCCCCTGATCGCACCACGGCCCCGGAATCCGCCACGGCCTTGAAATCCCCCACGGCCCTGGAGCCCGCCACGGCCCCCGGCTCCGTCGCAGGCGCAGGTGCTGTCGCGGCGACCGGTCCAGGCGAGGGTGGGGGTTTCGGCGAGCCGACAGAGCCGGACCCCGGCGGCGGGGACGGCGGCCGGCGGCGTGGATTCGCCGTCGTCGGCGGGATGGTGGGCTTCGCGGTCGGGGCGGTGGCGTACTACGCCGCCTACGACCTGGGCTACCCCAACGGCTGGGTGCCGGTGCTGGCGGCGCTCGCCGTCGCCGCCGCGGCCGTGGTCGCCCCGCCGGGCGCCGCCCGCCTGTTCCGCCCGCCCGCGCCCCTGCGCGTCCGCCAGGCGGCCACCGCCTC
>NZ_JBSSLX010000305.1:0-5218 GCF_053890995.1 Micromonospora sp. I033
CAGGGTTGTTCGCTCGTTCAGAGTTGCACAGTGGACGCGTAGCAGCTTGGTAGTCAAGTCCTCGGCCTATTAGTACCGGTCAACTGAACCCGTTACCGGGCTTACATTTCCGGCCTATCAACCCAGTCGTCTAGCTGGGGGCCTTACCCCACAAATGTGGGTGGGATACCTCATCTTGAAGCGAGCTTCCCGCTTAGATGCTTTCAGCGGTTATCCCTTCCGAACGTAGCTAACCAGCCGTGCCCCTGGCGGGACAACTGGCACACCAGAGGTTCGTCCGTCCCGGTCCTCTCGTACTAGGGACAGCCCTTCTCAAGTATCCTACGCGCACGGCGGATAGGGACCGAACTGTCTCACGACGTTCTAAACCCAGCTCGCGTACCGCTTTAATGGGCGAACAGCCCAACCCTTGGGACCTGCTACAGCCCCAGGATGCGACGAGCCGACATCGAGGTGCCAAACCATCCCGTCGATATGGACTCTTGGGGAAGATCAGCCTGTTATCCCCGGGGTACCTTTTATCCGTTGAGCGACACCGCTTCCACATGCCAGTGCCGGATCACTAGTCCCGACTTTCGTCCCTGCTCGACCTGTCAGTCTCACAGTCAAGCTCCCTTGTGCACTTGCACTCAACACCTGATTGCCAACCAGGCTGAGGGAACCTTTGGGCGCCTCCGTTACCCTTTAGGAGGCAACCGCCCCAGTTAAACTACCCACCAGACACTGTCCCTGAACCGGATAACGGTCCGAAGTTAGATACCCAAATCAACCAGAGTGGTATTTCAAGATTGCCTCCACCCATACTGGCGTATGAGCTTCACCGGCTCCCACCTATCCTACACAAGCTAACTCAAGTACCAATGTCAAGCTATAGTAAAGGTCCCGGGGTCTTTCCGTCCTGCCGCGCGTAACGAGCATCTTTACTCGTAGTGCAATTTCGCCGGGCCTGTGGTTGAGACAGTGGGGAAGTCGTTACGCCATTCGTGCAGGTCGGAACTTACCCGACAAGGAATTTCGCTACCTTAGGATGGTTATAGTTACCACCGCCGTTTACTGGCGCTTAAGTTCTCCGCTTCGCCCCGAAGAGCTAACAGGTCCCCTTAACGTTCCAGCACCGGGCAGGCGTCAGTCCATATACATCGAATTACTTCTTCGCATGGACCTGTGTTTTTAGTAAACAGTCGCTTCCCCCTGCTCTCTGCGGCCATACAACGCTCCACCCGCGCGGGGCTTCACGTCTCCGGCCCCCCTTCTCCCTAAGTTACGGGGGCAATTTGCCGAGTTCCTTAACCACAGTTCGCCCGATCGCCTCGGTATTCTCTACCTGACCACCTGTGTCGGTTTGGGGTACGGGCCGCTAAGAACTCGCTAGAGGCTTTTCTCGGCAGCATAGGATCACTGACTTCACCTGAATCGGCTCGGCATCACGTCTCAGCCTATATGCGCCGCGGATTTGCCTACGGCACGGCCTACACGCTTACCCCGGCACAACCACCGGCCGGGCTCAGCTACCTTCCTGCGTCACCCCATCGCTTGACTACTACCCGCCAGGTTCCCACGCTCCCCACTTCAGACCCGAAGGTCATCCGCGGTTCGGGTGGTTAGCACAACGAGGTTCGTCAGGGTCGCTCTTTCGCGGGTACGGGAATATCAACCCGTTGTCCATCGACTACGCCTCTCGGCCTCGCCTTAGGTCCCGACTCACCCAGGGCGGATTAGCCTGGCCCTGGAACCCTTGGTCATCCGGCGGAAGGGTTTCTCACCCTTCTTTCGCTACTCATGCCTGCATTCTCACTCGTGCCGCGTCCACAACTAGGTCACCCCGTTGCTTCACTCGCGGCACGACGCTCCCCTACCCATCCACACACCTGCACAAGGAATCAAGTCCAAGCGAGGTTAAAATGTGAATGCCACAGCTTCGGCGGTGTGCTTGAGCCCCGCTACATTGTCGGCGCGGAACCACTTGACCAGTGAGCTATTACGCACTCTTTAAAGGGTGGCTGCTTCTAAGCCAACCTCCTGGTTGTCTATGCGACCCCACATCCTTTTCCACTTAGCACACGCTTAGGGGCCTTAGCTGGTGATCTGGGCTGTTTCCCTCTCGACTACGAAGCTTATCCCCCGCAGTCTCACTGCCGCGCTCTCACTTACCGGCATTCGGAGTTTGGCTGATTTCGGTAAGCTTGTGGGCCCCCTAGACCATCCAGTGCTCTACCTCCGGCAAGAAACACGCGACGCTGCACCTAAATGCATTTCGGGGAGAACCAGCTATCACGGAGTTTGATTGGCCTTTCACCCCTAACCACAGGTCATCCCCCAACTTTTCAACGTTGGTGGGTTCGGCCCTCCACGCGGTCTTACCCGCGCTTCAGCCTGCCCATGGCTAGATCACTCCGCTTCGGGTCTAGAGCATGCGACTAAAAACGCCCTATTCAGACTCGCTTTCGCTACGGCTCCCCCACACGGGTTAACCTCGCCACATGCCACTAACTCGCAGGCTCATTCTTCAAAAGGCACGCCGTCACCCCGCAAGGCTCCGACGGATTGTAGGCGAACGGTTTCAGGTACTATTTCACTCCCCTCCCGGGGTACTTTTCACCATTCCCTCACGGTACTCGTCCGCTATCGGTCACCAGGAAGTATTTAGGCTTACCAGGTGGTCCTGGCAGATTCACGGCAGATTTCAGGGGTCCGCCGCTACTCGGGAACACCCACAGAAGGTCAGCAACTTTCACCTACCGGACTATCACCGTCTACGGTCAGCCTTTCCAGACTGTTCGACTAGCCACTGACTTTGTAACTTCTTACACGAGTGTCAGCTCGTGTCGCAGGGTCCCACAACCCCGACCACGCAACCCCTGACAGGTATCACACGCAGCCGGTTTAGCCTCAATCCGCTTTCGCTCGCCACTACTCACGGAATCACTTGTTGTTTTCTCTTCCTACGGGTACTGAGATGTTTCACTTCCCCGCGTTCCCCCCACACACCCTATGTGTTCAGGTGCGGGTGACACCACATGACTGGTGCCGGGTTTCCCCATTCGGACACCCTGGGATCACAGCTTGGTTGACAGCTCCCCCAGGCCTATCGCGGCCTCCCACGTCCTTCATCGGCTCCTGGTGCCAAGGCATCCACCGTTCGCCCTTGACAACTTGACCACAAAGATGCTCGCGTCCACTGTGCAATTCTCAACAAACGACCAACCCACAACCCGATCCGCCCCACACCTATGACCCCCACAAGGATCCCGGTTTGCGAGGCCAGGCCATGCCTGGCAACCGTCCCCCGCCACCACGGGCGGGAGCAAGGTTCTGAAAGACAACCACCGGTTGTTCTTTCAGGACCCAACAGGGTGCTTTGCACTCGGCGCCAGCCGCACCAGGACTTCGTTCCACACCACCCGAAGGTGGCCGTACTAGAAGGAACCCAGCCGTTGCCGGCATCGAGCTCGCCAGTGTCTCCGCCATTGAGCACCCCACCACCGCATTCGGGTGGCGCGGGCTCCTTGCACCCTTTCGGGTGAAGGTGCTCCTTAGAAAGGAGGTGATCCAGCCGCACCTTCCGGTACGGCTACCTTGTTACGACTTCGTCCCAATCGCCAGCCCCACCTTCGACGGCTCCCTCCCTTACGGGTTGGGCCACCGGCTTCGGGTGTTGCCGACTTTCGTGACGTGACGGGCGGTGTGTACAAGGCCCGGGAACGTATTCACCGCAGCGTTGCTGATCTGCGATTACTAGCGACTCCGACTTCACGGGGTCGAGTTGCAGACCCCGATCCGAACTGAGACCGGCTTTTTGGGATTCGCTCCACCTCACGGTATCGCAGCCCATTGTACCGGCCATTGTAGCATGCGTGAAGCCCTGGACATAAGGGGCATGATGACTTGACGTCATCCCCACCTTCCTCCGAGTTGACCCCGGCAGTCTTCGATGAGTCCCCGCCATAACGCGCTGGCAACATCGAACGAGGGTTGCGCTCGTTGCGGGACTTAACCCAACATCTCACGACACGAGCTGACGACAGCCATGCACCACCTGTGACCGCCCCCGAAGGACCCGACATCTCTGCCGGTTTTGCGGCCATGTCAAACCCAGGTAAGGTTCTTCGCGTTGCATCGAATTAATCCGCATGCTCCGCCGCTTGTGCGGGCCCCCGTCAATTCCTTTGAGTTTTAGCCTTGCGGCCGTACTCCCCAGGCGGGGCGCTTAATGCGTTAGCTGCGGCACAGGGAACCGGAGAGGCCCCCCACACCTAGCGCCCAACGTTTACAGCGTGGACTACCAGGGTATCTAATCCTGTTCGCTCCCCACGCTTTCGCTCCTCAGCGTCAGTATCGGCCCAGAGACCCGCCTTCGCCACCGGTGTTCCTCCTGATATCTGCGCATTTCACCGCTACACCAGGAATTCCAGTCTCCCCTACCGAACTCTAGCCTGCCCGTATCGACTGCAGGCCCGCAGTTGAGCTGCGGGTTTTCACAGTCGACGCGACAAGCCGCCTACGAGCTCTTTACGCCCAATAAATCCGGACAACGCTCGCGCCCTACGTCTTACCGCGGCTGCTGGCACGTAGTTGGCCGGCGCTTCTTCTGCAGGTACCGTCACTTACGCTTCGTCCCTGCTGAAAGAGGTTTACAACCCGAAGGCCGTCATCCCTCACGCGGCGTCGCTGCATCAGGCTTCCGCCCATTGTGCAATATTCCCCACTGCTGCCTCCCGTAGGAGTCTGGGCCGTGTCTCAGTCCCAGTGTGGCCGGTCGCCCTCTCAGGCCGGCTACCCGTCGTCGCCTTGGTAGGCCATCACCCCACCAACAAGCTGATAGGCCGCGAGCCCATCCCAGGCCGAAAAACTTTCCACCCCCAACCATGCGGTCAGGAGTCCTATTCGGTATTAGCCCCGGTTTCCCGGGGTTATCCCAAAGCCTAGGGCAGGTTGCTCACGTGTTACTCACCCGTTCGCCGCTCGAGTACCCCGAAGGGCCTTTCCGCTCGACTTGCATGTGTTAAGCACGCCGCCAGCGTTCGTCCTGAGCCAGGATCAAACTCTCCAACAAAAATCTTTGTTGAACAATCATCCTGACAACAAAAGTGTTGCCAAAGGAATCCCAACCAGCCAAGCAAAAGCCTGACCAGTCCGGGGTAATAAATCAATTTGGCACTGGCTTATCAAGCACCCTGTTGAGTTCTCAAAGAACAACCACACACCATCCGGAAACCCC
>NZ_JBSSLX010000306.1:0-5173 GCF_053890995.1 Micromonospora sp. I033
TTCCGCGGTGGGGCGGCGGCGCCCGGTCACCCCGGGCGCCGCCCACCCCCGCCGTCGTCAGTCGCGCTTGATCTCCGCGACGCCGTCCTGGTAGGGCTTGGCGATCGCGTCGAGCACCTGCTCGGGCGACTTCGACCGGTTGATCAGCCCCTGGAAGCCGGAGACGAGCACGTCGTAGTAGCCGGGGACCGGCCAGTCCGGGTAGAAGGCCAGGCCGTCCTGGCCGCTGATCGCGTTGAAGTTCTCGATCAGCTTCTTGTCCTTGGGGTCACTGATCTTGGTCGGGTCGCCGGCGACCGGGACGCCACCGTTGTTGCCGATCAGCGCCTGGACCTCCGGCCGCAGCGTGATGTCGATGAAGTCGTACGCCAGGCTCTTGGCCTTGCTGGTGGCCGGGACCACCCAGAGGTTGCCCGACGAGCCGGCGTTGAGCTTGTTGCCGGGGAAGAGGAAGGTGTCCCAGTCGAACTTGATCTCGTCCTTGAACCGGCCGTACCACCAGCTGCCAGAGACGATCATCGGGGTCTTGCCGGCGATGAACGCGGTCCCCATGTCCTCCGCCTTCGCGCTGGCGGAGTCCTTCGACACGTAGCCCTTGCCCACCCACTGCGCGAAAGTCTCCGCGCCGTACCTAAGCGGGTCGGCCTTGAAGTCGACCGGGTTCTTGTAGAGCTGGTAGTCGTCCACGAACGCCCGGTCCGCCTTCGACAGGGCGAGCTGGTAGAACAGCTGCCCGGCCGGGTACTCGGCGCCCGCCGTGCCGAGCGGGGTGACGCCCTTGCCGACGAAGGTGTCCATCGCCGCGGTCATCTCGTCGAGCGTGGTCGGCACCTTGACGCCGTACTTCGTGAACAGGTCCTTGTTGTAGTAGACCATCACGTACTCGCCGTAGTTCGGCACGCCGAACCAGTTGCCCGAGCCCATCACGCCCTTGTCGTCGTAGCGGGCGGTGGTCTGGAGGCTGGGGCTGAGCGCCTTGTCCCAGCCGCGCTTCGTCGCCTCGCCGGTCAGGTCGGTGAGCAGGCCCTGGGAGGAGAGCAGGCCGGCGGTGGCGTTGCCCTTGTTGTACTCCATGATGTCCGGGCCCTCGGACGAGTTGATGATCATGCCGGCGTTCTGCTGGATCTGCTCGAACGCCTTGCGCTCGAAGCGGACCTCGACGCCGGGGTGCTCCTGCTTGAAGATCTCGATCGCCTTGTCCCAGGCGACGCCCATCGCGCTGTTGGCGCTCTCGTAGTGCCAGAGCTTGAGGACCTTCGCCCCGCCGCTGTCTTCGCCGTCGTCGCCGCAGGCGGTAACGCCGGTCGCCGCGAGCGCGGCCACCACGGCCGCCGCGGCGACTCTCCGGAGTCGCTGCATTGCTAGTCTCCTTGGTGAGTATCGAGCCGGTACTCCTCAGGCCCGTCGTCGCGTGGCAGCGCGGCGGCGGGCTGCTTCCTCGGTACGTGCCGGTGCCGGCCTGGCAGGGCCGGCGCCGGTGGTGCTGTCGCCACCCGCACGGGGTGGTCCGCTCGAGCCGCGGACCTCCAGGACGCAGGGGAGCAGTTGCTGGTGGATCTCGCCGCTGCCGGCGTCGAGGTGCCGCAGCAGCGTCTCGACCGCGATCCTGCCCAGCGCGGAGCCGGGTGAGGTCATCGCGGTGAGCGCCGGTGTCGCCAACTCGGCGACCTGGGGTGAGGTGACCATGGAGATCACCGAGACGTCGCCGGGCACGCTCAGGTCCCGGTTGGTCAGCTCGCCGAGGATGCCGAAGACGGCGTTCTCGTTCATGGCGAGGACCGCGGTCAGGTCGGGCGTCCGGTCGAAGGCGTCGCTCAGCGCGGCCCGCCCACCCGCCGCGCTGTCCTCCGCGGCGATCATGAGCGGGTCGAGGCCGTGCCCGGACATCGCCGCCACGAAGGCGTCCCGGGTGCGCAGCGCCGGGCCGTAGCCGTGGGCGATGGTCGCCGGGGAGTGATTGACGTAGACGATCCGTCGGTGCCCGAGCCCCACCAGGTGGTCGACGGCGTCCCGGACCGTGCGGTCGAAGTCGATGTCGACGTACGACAGGCCGGTGGTGTCGGCGGTGCGTCCGATCAGCACCAGCGGGACGCCCAGCTCGCGCAGCAGGTCCACCCGGGGATCGTCGAGCTGCACCTCCATGAGCAGCGCGCCGTCGAGCATCCGCTGGCTGGCCAGCCGGCGCAGCTCGTCGCTGTCAGCCGCGCCGATCGGTGAGAGCACCAGGTGGTAGCCGGCGGTGCTGGCGGCGGCCGCCGCCCCGGTGACGAAGGCGGTCTCGGTGGCGCCCAGGCCGCGCTCGTCCATCGGCATGAGCAGCCCGAGGATCCGGCTGCGCCGGCTGGCCAGCCCCCGGGCCATCGCGTTGGGCTGGTAGTCCAACTCCGCCATGGCGGCGTGCACCTTGTCCCGGGTGGCCTGCGAGATCGGGCGGGCGCCGGTGAGCACGTACGACACGGTGCTGACCGAAACGCCGGCGCGGCGGGCGACGTCCTGCATGGTGGCCATCCCGCACCTCCTCCGGCGCTTCCCGGCCGTTGCTCCGGGTGGTTGTCGAAGCGCTTCGACGAAGCGTTTCGACAGAAGGTAGGTCAGGTGTTACGGCCACGTCAATAGCCGGTGACAAGATGCGGTCGCCGGCGTGGCGGCCGGCTCAGATCAGGTCGAACAGCGCGGCGGCGTTGCCCCAGCAGACCGCCCGCAGCCAGTCGTCGCCGAGGTCGAGCCGGGCCAGCCCTTCGAGCTGCTCGGCGTACGGGTAGGGGATGTTCGGGAAGTCGCTGCCGAGCAGCACCCTGCCGGCCAGCCCCAGCTCGCGCAGCCGGGGCAGCTCCGCCGCGGGGAACGGCATGAACCGGTCGAAGAACGAGGTGAACGCCATCGTGGTGTCCAGCCGCACGTGCCGGTACCGCTCGGCCAGGTCCAGGAAGGCCGCGT
Source organism: Micromonospora sp. I033 (assembly GCF_053890995.1). Classification (NCBI taxonomy): domain Bacteria; kingdom Bacillati; phylum Actinomycetota; class Actinomycetes; order Micromonosporales; family Micromonosporaceae; genus Micromonospora; species Micromonospora sp. I033. The sequence continues at coordinate 2,938 of NZ_JBSSLX010000306.1, forward strand.
AGTCCGGGGCCCCCAGGTGCGCCACGATCGCGGTCAGCCCCGGGTGCCGGGCGAGCAGCGCGGCGAACGACGCCGGTCCGGTGTGCTCCGTGCCGACCGGCGCGTGCCCGGCGTGCACCACCACCGGCACGCCGGCCTCGGCCAGCAGGCCCCACACGGCGTCCAGCGCCGGGTCGGTCGGCGCGAAGCCGCCCACCTGGACGTGCACCTTGAACACCCGGGCGCCGGCCGCGAGGGCGTCCGCCACGTACGTCGCCGCCGCCGGCTCCGGGAAGAAGGTCGCCGAGGGCAGGCAGTCCGGGGTACGCGCGGCGAAGTCCAGCGTCCAGGCGTTCAGCGCCTCGGCCATGCCGGGCCGGTGCGGGTACGCCAGCGCGGTGAACGCCCGCACGCCGAGGCGGCGCAGGTGCGCCACCCGCGCCTCGTCGTCCCACCGGTACCGGATCGGCCACTCGGTGCCGACCAGCGGACCGGCGGCGTCGAAGTACGCCCACACCTTGCGCAGCATGCGGGGCGGCAGGAAGTGGGTGTGCACGTCGGCGAGCCCCGGCAACCCGAGCCGCTGCCAGAACTCCGGCACCGCCGCGTCCTCGGCCGGCGGCCGGGTGTGGTCCGCCGGCCCCTCGCCGTCCACCGGGTCCGTCACACCTCGATGTTGAACCGGTGCAGCACCGAGGGCGCGACCAGCCCCACCGCCGCGAGCACGGCGAGCACGGTCAGCGCCGCCCGCAGCACGATCGTCTCGGCCTTGCTCCCGGTGCGCAGCGCGATGCCGTTGGGCAGCCCGACCATCAGCCACATCCGCCGCTTGATGGGGATGGGCCAGAGGATCGGCACCCCGGCACGGGTGATCATGTCGCCGAGGATGTGCACGAAGCAGCCCACCCCGACGGCCAGGCCGATCAGCGGGTAGCCGCGGTCGCCGGGCAGGTTGGCGAAGGTGAACCAGGCCGCGGCCGCCGACACCAGGGTCACGACCACCCAGCCGGCCCGCTCGGCCCACTCGTCGAAGAGCCCGCGCAGCGCCAGACCGATCATGAAGAAGAGGATGCTGACCACCGCCCACTTGCCGTACGCGGCGCAGAGCGCGGTGGTGCCCCAGCCGACCAGCACGGTGAACGGGATGGTGTGGGTCAGTGTCCGGTGCCCGTTGTTGCGGCGCGGGTCCTTGCTGAGCTTGGTGGCGTAGTAGACGCCCAGCGAGATCTTCTCCATCACCTCGGCGATGAAGAGGCTGAACACCCCGAAGGTCCGGGCCACGGTGGCGCCGCCCTGGTTGCGGGTCACCTTGCCGGAGAGGTCGAGGTCGGGGAAGAGCGCCCCGCCCGCGCAGACCGCGGTGCCGACGGCCAGCGCCAGCGGCGTCTGGTGGTAGTCGGCGAACTGGTCCAGCGCCCAGGAGCCGGTCAGCCACACCGCCGCGCCGGACAGCGCGTGGGACGGTCCCATCATCTCGGCTCGCCCTCCCCAGAGATCTTGATCGCCAAAAACTACGCCACTGTAGTTAGCCGCCGGGCCGCGGGGCATCACCCGGACGGTCCACTGGGGAGAGGCTCGCGGGCCGCCCGGCGGGTGCCCCCGGACCACCAGGAAGTATTCCGTTCCGACCCCGCCGGGCCGGGGCATCTGTCGGTGATGAGACGCCGGGTGTCAGCCGGCCGCGCGGGTGGAGCGGCCCGCCCGGAAGCTGTCCCGGATCAGCGCGAGCTGCCCGGCCGCGGCGGGCCAGTCGGCGTCGGAGGTGGTCCAGCCCAGCGTCCACCCGCCGGCGTCGGCGGGCAGCAGCCGCAGCGCGTGCAGCCGCTCCCCGTACGGGGCGGTCCAGCGGCACTCCCACTCCGCGCCGCCGCCGACGGGGGCCAGCCGCACCTGCTCGTACCCGGGCAGCCGGCCGCCGGTGGTCAGGTCCCGCTCGGCCGCCCGCAGCTGGCCCACCGGGTCACCGCCGCCCGGGTACGGCTCGATGCCGAGGATCCGCCGGGTGACGGGGTCCTGGAAGCAGGTGGTGCTGCCGGACCGCAGCCGCAGCCAACCGGCCGGCACGGCGACCCGGAAGCCGGCGGAGTCGGCGTACCAGTTCCAGCCCGCCGGGAGGGTGAGCGTCGCGTCGGGTGGCGGCGAACCGGCCCCCACCGGCGTGCCCGTCGCCGCGGGCCGGACGCAGGGGAACGGGGGCGGCGGCGGAGCGCCGTGCGGCGGGCCGGGAGGGTGCCTCCAGGGCTCGTCCGGCGCCTTG
>NZ_JBSSLX010000307.1:0-5139 GCF_053890995.1 Micromonospora sp. I033
GCGGCCGCGCGCAGGGCGGCGAGCTGCCGCTCCACCTCGGCGAACTGGTCGGGGGCGAGCGGGCCGCGGGTCAGCGCGCCGGCGTTCTCCTCCACCTGGGCGACCGTGCGGGCGCCGGGGATCGGCACGGCCCGGCCGCTGCGCGCCCAGATCCAGCCGAGCGCGCCCTGGGCCAGGGTGCGGCCGTCGGCGGTCAGCGCGCCGCGCACGGCGGCGACCCGGCGCAGCCACTCCGGGGCGGGCCGGCCGCTGCGGAACCACTCCAGCCAGTTCGGCGCGGTGCCCCGCACGTCGTCGCGGGGCAGTGTGGACTCCGGCGTGTACTTGCCGGTGAGCAGCCCCATCCCGAGCGGTCCCCGGGCCAGGGCGGCCAGGTCGTGCTTCTCGCAGACGGCCAGCATGGCCGGGGCGTCCCGGAGCACCGACAGGCTGTGCTGCACGGCGGCGGCACTCCGGGCGACCTGGGCGAAGGCGGCCGCCCGGTCGGCCCGGTCGGTGCTCCAGCCGTACGCCCGGACGAGGCCGTCGGCGACGAGGTCCTCCAGGGTGCCGATCAGCGCCTCGGCCCGGGGCACCGGCAGGTCGCCCAGGTGCAGCTGGTAGAGGTCGATCCGGTCGGTGCCCAGCCGGCGCAGCGAGTCGACGACCGCCCGCCGCAGGTAGTCCGGCGACGCGTCCTCACCGGTGGCCTGGCGGGTCCGCTCGTCGAACGTGTAGCCCCACTTGGTGGCGATCACCGCCTCGTCGCGCCGGCCGGCGAGGGCCCGGCCGAGGATCCGTTCGCCGTGCCCGGCCCCGTACGTGTCGGCGGTGTCGAAGAGGGTCACCCCGAGGTCGAGGGCGCGGCGGACCGCCCGGACCGACTCCTCGTCGTCGACCGCGCCCCAGCCCAGCGGGCGGGCACCCTCGGCCCACGGGCCACCGATCGCCCAGCAGCCCATGCCGAGTGCGCTGACCGCGATGCCGCTGCGGCCCAACGGCCGCGTGCTGACTGCCATCGCCGCATCCTGCCACCTTCCCGGGACCCGTGGGCGGGTTCGTCACCCCGGGTGCCGGGACGCCCGGCGGGCCGTCAGCGGGCGTACGCGAGCAGCACCGGGTCGGCCTGCCCCGCCCAGGCGCCGGTCAGCCGGGCGGGCGTCGGGGCGTCGACCGGGGCCGGCCGGCGGACCACGGCCAGCTCGGCCCCACCGGCCCGGATCAGCGTCGGGTCGCCGTCGACCACCTCGTCGACCAGGTCGAACGCCTGCGGGTTGCCGGTCCGGGCGCCGGCCAGGGTCATGCTCGGCTCGCGCACCTCGCGCCGGCCGTCGACCTCGAAGTATTCCTCCGCCTGCCCGGCGTCGGCGAGGACGGCCGCGGCCAGGGCCGGCGGGTAGACCGGGTCGCCGCAGGCGTCGTACACCCAGCGCGGGCCGAGCACGGAGTGGTCGGTGGTGCCGACCAGCCAGCGGTCGGCGCCGGCCAGCGGCGCGGCACGGTAGGTGAGCGGCACCTGGAGGACCGGCCCGTCCCCGGCCCGGACCAGCATGGTCTCGATGCCGACCTCGCCGGCCGGGTCGTCGAACCGGTAGGCGGCCACCCGGGTGACCTCCGCGCCGGCGGCGCCGGCGAACCAGGGCCGGCCGGGCAGCCAGGCGGCGAGCAGGTCGAGCTTCGAGGGGCGCAGTTCCGCGCGGTGCAGCAGGGCCATGCGCAAGATCGTACTGTCGGGAGCGGACCGGGATGCGCCCGCGGCCGTCAGGCCGGCCAGGCCTTGGCGAGCAGGTCCCGGGTGTCGGCGAGCAGTTGCGGCAGCACCTTGGTGCGGCCGATCACCGGCATGAAGTTGGCGTCGCCGCCCCAGCGCGGCACCACGTGCTGGTGCAGGTGCGCGGCGATGCCCGCGCCGGCCACGCCGCCCTGGTTCATTCCGAGGTTGAAGCCGTGCGCGTTGGAGACGTGCCGGACCACCCGCATGGCGTCCTGGGTGAACGCGGCCAGCTCCGCGGTCTCCGGCACGTCCAGCTCGGTGTAGTCCGCCACGTGCCGGTACGGGCAGACCAGCAGGTGCCCCGGGTTGTAGGGGTAGAGGTTGAGCACCGCGAAGACGTGCTCGCCCCGGGCCACCACCAGGCTCTCGTCGGGCGGCAGGCCGGGAGCGAGGCAGAACGGGCAGCCGGTCGGCTTCTCGTAGCCACCCTCGGGGCGGTCCTCCCCCGAGATGTAGGTCATCCGGTGCGGCGTCCAGAGCCGCTCCAGCCCGTCGGCCAGGCCGTTGTCGCCGCCGCCGCCGGCGCCGCCGTCGAAGTGCCGTTCCGCCCCAGTCACACGCCGATCCTACGGTCACCGCGGCGGATCCCACCCGGCCGGACCGGCCGGGTGGGCGGGTGGCTCAGGTGTTGGGCGTGCCCTCCGCCGACGGGCCGGAGTTGGTCCGGGACTCGGCGACCTCCCGCACGTGGGCCACCGCCTCCTCGATCGGCACGCCGTTGCGCTGCGACCCGTCGCGGTAGCGGAAGGAGACCGTGCCGGCGGCCACGTCGTCGTCGCCGGCGATCACCATGAACGGGATCTTCTGCTGCTGGGCGTTGCGGATCTTCTTCTGCATCCGGTCGTCACCCGCGTCGACCTCGGCCCGGATGCCCTGCTTGCGCAGGGTGGTGACGAAGTCCTGGAGGTAGTCGGTGTGGTCCTCGCGGATCGGGATGCCGACCACCTGCACCGGGGCGAGCCAGGCCGGGAACGCGCCCGCGTAGTGCTCGGTGAGCACGCCGATGAACCGCTCGATCGACCCGAACTTGGCGCAGTGGATCATGACCGGCTGCTGCCGCGTGCCGTCGGCCGCCTGGTACTCCAGCCCGAAGCCCTTCGGCTGGTTGAAGTCGTACTGGATGGTCGACAGCTGCCAGGTGCGGCCGATGGCGTCCTTGGCCTGCACGGAGATCTTCGGGCCGTAGAAGGCCGCGCCGCCCGGGTCCGGCACCAGGTCGAGCCCGGTCTCCCGCGCGCACTGCTCCAGCACGGCGGTGGCCGTGGCCCAGTCCTCGTCGGAGCCGACGAACTTGTCGAGCCGGGCCTCGTCGCGGGTCGACAGCTCCAGGTAGAAGTCGTCGATGCCGAAGTCCTTCAGCAGGCTGAGCACGAAGTTGAGCAGGTGCTTGATCTCGGCCGGCGCCTGCTCGCGGGTGCAGTAGGAGTGCGAGTCGTCCTGGGTCAGGCCGCGGACCCGGGTCAGCCCGTGGACCACGCCCGACTTCTCGTACCGGTAGACCGAACCGAACTCGAACAGCCGCATCGGCAGCTCACGGTAGGACCGCCCGCGCGACCGGTAGATCAGGTTGTGCATCGGGCAGTTCATCGCCTTGAGGTAGTAGTCCGCGCCCTCGAGTTCCATGGGCGGGTACATGCCGTCGGCGTAGTAGGGCAGGTGGCCCGAGGTGTGGAACAGCCCTTCCTTCGAGATGTGCGGGGTCCCGACGTACTGGAAGCCCTCCTCGATGTGGCGGGTGCGGACGTAGTCCTCCATGACCCGCTTGAGCACGCCGCCCTTGGGGTGGAAGACCGCCAGGCCGGAGCCGATCTCGTCGGGGAAGCTGAACAGGTCCAGGTCCGCGCCGAGCTTGCGGTGGTCGCGCCGGGCGGCCTCCTCCAGCAGCCTCAGGTACGCCTTCAGCTCGTCCCGGGTCGGCCACGCGGTGCCGTAGACCCGCTGGAGCTGCGGGTTCTTCTCCGAGCCCCGCCAGTAGGCGGCGGCCGAGCGCATCAGCTTGAACGCGCCGATCAGCCGGGTGTTCGGCAGGTGCGGGCCGCGGCACAGGTCCGACCAGCAGACCTTGTCCTCGGTGGCGGCGAGGTTGTCGTAGATGGTCAGCTCGCCGCCGCCCACCTCCATCACCTCGGAGGAGTCCAGCCCCTCACCCTTGACCTCGATCAGCTCCATCTTGAACGGCTCGGCGGCCAGCTCGCCGCGCGCCTCGTCCAGGCTGTTGAAGCGGCGCCGGCGGAACCGCTGCCCGGACTTGACGATCTCCTGCATCCGCTTCTCGAGCTTCGCGAGGTCGTCCGGCTGGAACGGCTTGGCCACCTGGAAGTCGTAGTAGAAGCCGTTCTCGATCGGCGGGCCGATGCCGAGCTTGGCCTCCGGGAACACGTCCTGAACGGCCTGGGCCAGCACGTGCGCCGTCGAGTGGCGCAGCACGTTCAGCCCGTCCGGGGTGTCGAGGGCGACCGGCTCGACCGCGGTCTCCTCGGCCGGCTTCCAGTCCAGGTCGCGCAGCACGCCCTGCGGATCGCGGACCACCACGATCGCCTTCGGGCCGCTCATCGGCAGCCCGGCCGCGGCCACCGCGTCGGCCGCCGTCGTCCCGGCGGCGACGACGACGGGGTCGGCCACGACGGGGGTACGGGGTGCGGACACGGTGACTCCTGTCGTCGACGGTTCGGATGTGCCGGGTACCGGCCACTGCGATGCTATCGGTCGCCCGGACCCGCACCGTCGGCGACGCCGCGCTCCCCCGGCCGACGAGTTCCGTCCCGCGTTGAACCTTTCCGCCCCCGCGCCCGAACTACCGGGTGGGGCCGGAGCCGGTGCCGGCCGCGTCGACACGGATGGGGACGACCATGACGATGATCCGTCGGGGCCGGTGGTGGGCGGCGCTGCTGGCCGCCGCGCTCGGCGGCCCGCTGGGCTGGCCCGGCCCCGCGAGCGCCGCCGAGGTGACCCTCACGACCTCCCCGGCCCAGGTGCGCCAGGGCGACGCCATCGAACTCGCCGTGGTGCTGCCCGAGGAGCGGGCCGGCAGCCGGACCAGCCGGATCGAGCTGCGGATGCCCGCGGACGCCCCGATCGGCGAGGTCTACCCGCTGTCCGTGCCGGACTGGGCCCCGACCATCACCACCCGCACCCTCGACCGGCCGGTCGCCGGCATCCACGCCGCCGAGCTGAACCAGGTGACCGACGCGGTTACCTGGATCCGGATGCCCGGCACCACCGGGCCGGCGCGGCTCTCCCTCGGCATGGGCCCGATGCCGGCCACCGACCGGCTCACCTTCTCGGTGATCCAGACGTACGCCGACGGCACCGTGGTCCGCTGGACCGACCCGCCCGGCGGCGCGCATCCCGCGCCGACGGTCACCCTGCTGCCCGCGCCGCCGGGC
>NZ_JBSSLX010000308.1:0-5128 GCF_053890995.1 Micromonospora sp. I033
CCGGTGGCGGGGCTCACCGGTCAGCGCACGACGAGGCGCCTGCTCACCGCGGCGACGCCGTCGCCCTTGACCTTCAGCGTCCAGGTGCCGGCGCCGCCGAACACCACGACCGCCTCCGCCTCGCCGTTCGCCTCCGCCTTGACCTCGGCGGCCCGCTTGCCGGCCGGGTTGAGCACGTAGAGCGTCCGGGCGCCGGTGGTCTTGTTCGTCACCCGGAACTGGATCTTCTCGCCGGGCTCCGCGATCAGCCCGTCGGCGCCGGTGATCCCGGCGGCCGTCAGCTCGACGGCGACCTCCCGGTCGTACGCCGTCTCGGCCGCGGCGCTGGCCACGGTGCCGTCGTCGGAGACGGTGATCCGGGTCCGCACGCCGTCGCCCTGCCGGCCGGGCCGGCAGGCGACCTCGTAGAGGCCCGTGGCGAGGGTGGCCCGCAGGTCCTGGGTCTTCCCGGGGGCCACGTCGGCCGCCTCCGCGACCACCTTGGTGAACCGGGCGCCCTTCTGGCCGTAGACGTACACCGCGGTGGACTGCTGCCCCCGGTTGGTCACCGCGAAGGTGACCGCGCCCGGGGTGAAGAGGGTGGTGGCGACCTCGCAACTGGTGTCGGTGGCGGTCACCGGGACCTCGCCGCCCTTCGGGGCGGGGTCGTCGTCACCGCAGGCGGTGAGGGCGGCGGTGGCGCAGATCGCGGCCACGACGGCGGCGGTACGGCTCTTCATGGGCTCTCCGGAGCGGAGGTCAGCGTGCTGACCAGGACGGGCGCCGACAACCGCCCCGGCACACCGCCCGGGGGGACTCGGCGGAGTCAGGAGAGTCTAAGCGGGCCGCTCGTCCTGGCAAGGGGAGAGGGCCGGCGATCTTTCTCGTCGCACGCCCCGGCGGTGGGCGGGCCGGGGGTGCCCGCGCCGAGGCGTCAGCGACCGGGGTGGGCCAGCCCGCTGCCGATCACGTCCCGCCGGCCCCACCGGCCCGGCACGTCGAGCAGTTCCACCCGGCCGAACCGGGTGGGCACCCGCGGCGCCATCAGCAGGTGCTCGCCGGCGGCCTCCAGCCCGAGCAGGGCGCGCAGCAGCAGGAACGGGGCGGCCGTGGCCATCGCCTGCGGGCTGTTCGCGGTGGGCAGGCGCACCGGATACTCGGTCAGCTCGCGCGGGTAGCCGGCGAACGCCTCCGGCAGCTGGCCGTGGAAGTAGCGGGAGGCGTCCACGATGGCCTCGGCGACCCGGCCCGCCTCCTCGGCGAAGCCGTACCGACGCAGGCCCCAGGCGATCACGGCGTTGTCGAACGGCCACACCGCACCGACGTGGTAGCCGAGCGGGTTGTACCGCTCCTGTTCGGTGGCCAGGCTGCGGATCCCCCAGCCGGAGAAGAGCCGGGGCCCCAGCAGGTGACCGGTCACCCGCGCGGCCCGCTCCGCCGGCACGATGCCGCTCCACAGCAGATGGCCCATGTTGGACGCCAGCGCGTCGACCTGCCGGCCGTCACCGTCCAGGGCGAGCGCGTACCAGCCCCGGTCGGCGATCCAGAAATCCCGGTCGAAGCGCTCCCGCAGGGCCTCGGCCTCCCGCTCCAGCCGGTCGGCGTACACCGGGTCGCCCCAGAACCTGCGGGCCATCCGCGCGCCGCGCAGCTTCGCGTCGTACGCGTACCCCTGGAGTTCGCAGGTGGCCAGCGGCGGGTCGGGCAGCCGGCCGTCGGCGTAGCAGATCGCCTCCGGGGAGTCCTTCCAGCCCTGGTTCGCCACCCCGGTGCGCTCGTTGCGCCGCAGGTACCGGACGTAGCCGTCGCCGAGCAGGTCGCCGTACTCGTCGATCCACCGCAGCGCCGCCCGGGCCTCGTCCTCGTACTCCCGCACGAGGCCGACGTCGCCGGTCCACCGCTCGTACTCGTCGAGCAGGATCACGTAGAGCGGGGTGGCGTCGGCGGTGCCGTAGTACGGGGACTGCGGGCGCTCCTCGAAGGCCACCATCTCCCCGTAGCGGAACTCCCGGAGGATCTTGCCGGGCTCCTCGTCGCGGAAGTCGTCGAGCACCGCGCCCTGGTCGATGCCGAGCATCCGCACCGTCGCGGACGCCAGCTCGGGCGCCACCGGGAGCGCCATGAAGCTGGTCAGGATGCTGTCCCGACCGGTGATGGTGGCCGCCCAGGGCAGGCCGGCCGCCGGCATCACCTGATCGGGCAGGGTCAGCGGCGAGTAGCGCAGCGCGGCCAGGTCCACCAGGCTGCGCCGGTAGGCGTCGGTCAGCGCCTCCCAGTCGCAGGTGAGCTGCGGCGTCCGGGACAGCCACCCGGTCAGGTCCTGCTGCCGTTCGCCGGCACTGGCCCGGGGCCGCCGCTCCAACCGCTCCCGGACGTCGAGGCCGTCCGGGCGCAGCACCAGCGACCGCACCCGCAGGGTCGTCGTCCAGGCCTGCTTGGGCGCCAGCGGGACCGTCCAGGTGAGACCCCGCTCGTCCACCCGGACCGGCTCGCTGCTGGTCACCACCGTCTCCCGGTGGAACCTCTCCCGCTGGTAGCCGAGGCGCAGGCCGCGCTCCTCCAACCGCTGGTAGAGCCGCCCCGGCGGCGTACGCTCCGTGGCGACCCCCAGGATGGGCGCGAAGTCGCTGCCCACGTCGAGCCGGACGGTGTACTCCACCGGCACGTGGTGGTGGTTGAGCACCGTCAGCCGCTCCTCGAAGGCGCCGCCGGTGATCGCGCGCTCCCGGATCACCGACGACTTGGCGTCCACGTAGTGCGTCGGCGCGCCTGGCACGAGGAAGAACCGCAGCTGGAGGTGGTCCCGCTCGGCGATGGAGAGCGGGTTCAACCGGTCGCCGTCCAGGGTGAGCCGCCAGACCGACAGGAACCGGGTGTCGAAGTCGAAGAAGCCGACCGGGTTGGCCACCGTGGCCTCGAAGTCGCCGTTGTCCTCGCTGAGCACGAAGACGTTGCCGTCCAGAACGCGGACCAGGTTCGGGTTCATCCGACCGTCCCGCGCTTCCCGCTGACGGCCCGCGGGTGCCGCGCACCGGGCGGCGCCGGGAAGAGCCGCTCCAGCAGCACCACGAACCGGAAGCGCCCCTCGGCGACGATGTCGTTGCGCAGCCAGGCGGGGAGCGGCTTGGCCTCCCCGCGGCACATCCGGAGGAAGAAGTCCCGCCGGGTCCGGATCACCGTGTCGGCGTCGCGCCCGCCGCGCTCCACCGCGATCCGGCCGTCGTGGATGGTCAGGTGCCAGACCTGGAGCGCGCCGGCCTCCTCCAGCTCGAACCGGATCGTGCCGGCGGTGCGGCGCAGCAGCCGCTCGGGTGCCTGCCGGGCGAGCTGCGCGAAGAACGCCTCGATCGGATCGGACACCGCACCCGCCTCCCGGAAGAGGGCCGTCGCGCCGCCGGCACCGATGCTCCACGGGCCACCACGGCGGGCGCGTCCGCACCGCGCCGGGCGCCGCCCCAGACTAACGCCGGGCCCCGGCGCGGACCCGGGGATCGGGGGAACTGCGGAGGCCGGCAGGATGGCGGGATGCGCCTGGTCTCCCTGCTCCCCTCGGCCACCGAGATCGTCTACGCCCTGGGGCTCGGTGACGACCTCGTCGGGGTCACGTTCGAGTGCGCGGTGCCACCCGTTCACCGGGCCGGCACCACGGTCGTGGTGGGCGGCCGGGACACCCGGGGCATGAGCCCCGGCGAGATCGACGCCTACGTCAGGGGCCAGCTCGCCGCGGGTGCGGACCTGTACACCCTGCACGCCGGCGCGCTGGCCGGGCTGGACCCGGACCTGATCCTCACCCAGGACCTGTGCCGCGTCTGCGCGCTGCCGTCCGGCCGGGTCGCGGACGCCGTCGACCACCTCGGCTGCCGGGCGGAGGTGCTGTCGCTCGACCCGTACACCCTGACGGACGTGCTGGGCTCGATCCTGGCGGTGGGCGCGGCGGCCCGGGTGCCGGACCGGGCGGAGGCCCTGGTGGACGCGCTGCGGGCGCGGCTCGCGGCGGTCCACGCGGCGGTGGCCGGGCGGCCTCGGCGGCGGGTCGCCGTGGTGGAGTGGGTGGACCCGCCGTTCGGCGCCGGGCACTGGATCCCCGACCTCGTCGAGGCCGCCGGCGGCGAGCCGGTGGCGACCCACCCCGGGGCCCGGTCCACGCCGACCACCTGGGCGGCGCTGCGGGCCGCCCGGCCCGAGGTGGTGCTGGTCGCGCCGTGCGGCTTCGACCTGGACGGGACCGCCGCGCAGGCCGCCGGCGTGGCCGCGCGGTTCCCCGGCGCGGAGGTCTGGGCGCTGGACGCCGACGGGCTGATCGTGCGGGCCGGCCCGCGCCTGGTCAACGGCGCCGAGGCGGTCGCGGCGATCCTGCACCCGGACGCCGTGCCGGCCCCGCCGCCGGGCGCGGCCCGCCGGGTGGCCTGAACCGCTGCACGGCCTGACCGCGGCGGCGGCGGTGCCGCCAGCTCGGCGAGGTGGAGCGGACGGGCTGGAGCGAGATCCGGCGGGTCAGGCGGCGCGGCGCGCCGGCCGGCCGTCGCGACCGAGCGGGGCGAGCCGGCGCCAGCGGGGCAGCTCGGTCACCACGGTGGCCGCCGCCAGCACGGTCACCGCGATCGCGACCGGTCGCGGCCAGGCCGCCCAGGCCGCGAGCACCGCGGCGACCAGTTGCAGCAGCACCAGCGCGCCGGTGACCAGCCCGGGCACCGGCACGATCACCTGCCGCTTGTCGCCCGGGGTGGCGAACACGGTGGGCAGGCCGATCAGCAGCACCACCGAGGCGACCGCCAGCACGACGGAGTGCGGGGCGAGGGCCCACGGGGTGGCGACCCAGGCGACCAGCTCGGTCAGGAAGCGCAACGCCGAGGGCAGGTCCGGGCGACCCGGCCGACCGTTGTCGATCATGGCTGCCAGTATGCCGCCCCACCGGGCGCGGCGGCGTCCCGGAATCCCGCTTCCGCGCTGTACGCGCGAACGCCGCCCCCGGGGGCCGGGGACGGCGTTCGTGTCGGTACGCGGACGGGACCGGTCAGGTCATGTCGTCGTAGCGGCGTTCGATCGGCGCCGGGGCGGCGATCGGCTCGGGCGCCCCGACCGGGGTGCTCGCCTCGACCCGGCCGGAGGCCCCGACCGGCTCGACGGACAGGTCCAGCGGCGACACCTC
>NZ_JBSSLX010000309.1:0-4954 GCF_053890995.1 Micromonospora sp. I033
ATATGTGTATAAGAGGCAGGCAGGGGAGTCGGGGGGTCAGATCAGGTGGGCGGCCTGGACGGCTTCCGCCGTCACCTCGGTGAGGCGGTCGGTGGGGAGGGCGCCCAGTTCCTCGCGGCGGAACCAGCGGGCCTCGCAGGTGGAGCCGCCGACGTCGGCCACCGTGGGCGGGGCGGGCTGGTCGACGACCACCCGGTAGAAGGCGCGGACGCCGTGCCAGTCGATCGGGTAGCCCTCCGGGCCGAGCGAGGCGGCGTCCCGGTGGCTGGCCACCCCGAGCAGCTCGACCAGGCGGCCCGTCTGCCCGGTCTCCTCGACCAGCTCCCGGATCAGCGCGGCGCCCGGCTGCTCGCCGTAGTCGGTGCCGCCGCCGGGCAGGTGCCAGCAGCCGGCGCCCGGGTAACCGTCGGAGACCCGGGTGAGCAGCACCCGCTCCTCCGGGTCGGTCACCACGGCGTACGCGGCGAAGCGCTGCGCCCGGTGCAGCCCGTCGGGGCCGGGGACGGCGTAGAACGAGGGGAACTCGGGAACCTCCTCCGGCACGATGTCGTCGGTGGCGGTCGGCAGGCCCAGGGCGCGCGCGGCGAACGAGCGCAGCGGCAGTTCCCGGGCCTCGTCGAGGGTGAACCAGCGGGCCAGGTCGGTGGGGCGGTCGACCCGGTCGGCGAGCGTCCCGCCCCGCACCGAGACGGTGTAGAGCAGCCGGTCGGTGTGGATCGTGATGCCCCGCTCGGGCAGCGCCCGCATGTCGGCGAGGACGTCCTGGAGGGCGGCGACGGCCACCGAGAGCCCGGTCTCCGCGGCGGTCTCCCGGACGACGGTGTGCTTGGGGTCCTCACCGTGGTCGACCGCCCCGCCGGGCAGCGACCACGTGCCGGGGGTGCCGGAGCGCTCCGATGCGCGGACCAGCAACACTCGGCCGTCTGAATCAGCACAAACTGCGTATGCCGCGATCCTGCGGAGCGGCTCCAGCAAGGTGGTCACGGGAGGAAATTCTCCCCGGATGCCGTTACCGGCATCGAAAAGAGTCAGATTCCTGACTCTTGGCTGGCGCCTCAGGGACGCGTCAGGGTAGGAGTCCGGGCGGTCACCGAGGTCGCCCGCCGGCCCGCGCGGGACCGTGGAGACATGACCTCGACGAACCCCTCCCAGGCCCCGTACAAGCAGCTCCGCCGGCCGGTCACCGACCGGATGGTCGCCGGCGTGGCCAGCGGCCTCGGCCGCTACTTCGCCGTCGACCCCACCCTCGTGCGGGTGGGCTTCGCGGTGGCCACCCTGCTCACCGGCGGGCTCGCCGCGCTGGCGTACCCGATCATGTGGTTCCTGATGCCCGAGGAGCCGGCGGGGGCACCCGCCTGGCCGCACCCGCCCGGCACCGCGCCCGGCTGGCCGCCCGTCCCGCCGACGCCCGCGGCCCCGGCCACGCCGGAGCCGGCACCCCGGCCGGCGCCTCAGCCGCCGATGCCGCCGGCGGCCTGACCCGGCGTCACTCCCACTCGATGGTGCCCGGCGGCTTGCTGGTCACGTCCAGGACCACCCGGTTGACCTCGGCGACCTCGTTGGTGATCCGGGTGGAGATCCGGGCCACCACCTCGTAGGGCAGCCGGGACCAGTCGGCGGTCATCGCGTCCTCGCTGGAGACCGGGCGCAGCACCACGGGATGCCCGTAGCTGCGCCCGTCGCCCTGCACGCCGACGCTGCGCACGTCGGCCAGGAGCACGACCGGGAACTGCCAGACGCCCCGGTCGAGGCCGGCGGCGGTGAGCTCCTGCCGGGCGATCAGGTCGGCCTTGCGGAGCACGGCGAGGCGCTCCTCGTCGACCGCGCCGATGATCCGGATGGCCAGGCCCGGGCCGGGGAACGGGTGCCGCCAGACCATCGCCTCGGGCAGCCCGAGCTGGAGGCCGAGCGTGCGGACCTCGTCCTTGAACAGCGTGCGCAGCGGCTCGACCAGCGCGAACTTCAGGTCCTCCGGCAGCCCGCCGACGTTGTGGTGGCTCTTGATGTTGGCGGTGCCGGTGCCGCCGCCGGACTCCACCACGTCGGGGTAGAGGGTGCCCTGCACCAGGAACTCGACGTCGCCGTGCGCGGCGATCTCCCGGGCGGCGGCCTCGAAGACGCGGATGAACTCCCGGCCGATGATCTTGCGCTTCTGCTCGGGGTCGGTCACCCCGGCGAGGGCGCCGAGGAACCGCTCGCGGGCGTCGACCACCTTGAGCTTGATGCCGGTGGCGGCGACGTAGTCCTTCTCCACCTGCTCGGCCTCGCCGGCGCGGAGCAGGCCGTGGTCGACGAAGACGCAGGTGAGCTGGTCGCCGACGGCCTTGTGCACCAGCGCCGCGGCGACCGCCGAGTCGACGCCGCCGGACAGGCCGCAGATGACCTCCTTGTCGCCGACCTGCTCCCGGATCCGGGCCACCTGCTCGTCGATGATGTTCTCGGGCGTCCAGGTCGGCTCGATGCCGGCGATGTCGTAGAGGAAGCGGGTAAGCATCTCCTGGCCGTGCGCGGTGTGCCCGACCTCGGGGTGGAACTGCACCCCGGCCCGCCGGCCGGTCAGGTCCTCGAACGCGGCGACCGGCGCACCCGCCGACTCGGCGGTGACCGCGAAGCCGGCCGGGGCCTCGGTGACGCAGTCGCCGTGGCTCATCCAGACCGGCAGGTCGTCGGGAAGGTCGCGGAGCAGCACGCCGGCCTCCGGGCGGGCGTGCAGCGGGGTGCCCCCGTACTCGCGGTTGCCGGTGCGCGCCACGGTGCCGCCGAGCGCCTGGGCCATGGCCTGGAAGCCGTAGCAGATGCCGAAGACCGGGACACCGGCGTCGAACATCCCGGCGTCGATCTGCGGGGCGTCGGGCGCGTAGACGCTGGACGGGCCGCCGGACAGGATGATCGCGGCCGGGTTCTTCGCCAGCATCTCGGACACCGGCATGGAATGCGGGACGATCTCCGAGTAGACCTTCGCCTCGCGGACGCGGCGCGCGATGAGCTGGGCGTACTGGGCTCCGAAGTCCACCACGAGGACGGGGCGAGGCGTGCTCATGTGCAGACAGCCTACCGACAGTCACCGCCGGCGCGGGCCGCGGGCCGGTGTGTCGCGCGCCGCGCCGGTCAGGGGCGCAGCGCGGCGGGCGCGTGGGCGGGGACGGCGGGCTGCCTCGGCGCCACCGGGGCGAGCCGGCGGTAGGGCGCGCCGAGCGGCGGGCGGGGGTCCTCCTCGCCCTTGTTGGGCCAGAACGACATGGCCCGCTCGGCCTGCGCGGTGATCGTCAGCGACGGGTTGACGCCGAGGTTCGCCGAGACCGCCGCGCCGTCCACCACGTGCAGCCCGGGGTGGCCGTGCACCCGGTGGTACGGGTCGACCACCCCGCGCTCCGGGCTGTCGCCGATCACCGCGCCGCCCAGGATGTGCGCGGTCATCGGGATGTTGAACGGCTCGGTGACCGCCCCGCCCGGCGTGCCGTCGATCTCCTCGGCGAGCAGCCGGACCGCCTCGTTGCCGGCCGGGATCCAGGTCGGGTTGGGCGCGCCGTGCCCCGGGCCGGAGACCAGCCGGCGGCCGAACCGACCGCGCCGGTAGCGGGTGGTCAGCGAGTTGTCGGCCGACTGCATGACCAGGGCGATCACGGTGCGCTCGGACCAGCCGCGCACCGAGAGCATCCGGGCGGCCAGCGCGGGCTGCCGGACGATGCTGCCCAGCCAGCGCCGGATCCGGTGCGGGCCGCCGTCGACCAGCAGCGACTGGAGCAGGCCCATGGCGTTGGAACCCTTGCCGTAGCGGACCGGCTCGATGTGGGTCTGCGGGTCGGGGTGGAACGAGCTGGTGATCGCCACCCCCTCGGTGAAGTCGAGGCCGCGCCGCCGGGCCTGGCCGGAGCCGACCGAGGCGCCGAGGATGGCCTCCGAGTTGGTGCGGGTCAGCTCGCCGAGCCGGGGCGACAGGGCGGGCAGCGCGCCGGTCGCCTTCATCTCGTGCAGAAGCCGCTGGGTGCCCAGCGCGCCGGCCGCGAAGACCACCTGGTCGGCGTGGATCACCTGGCGGCGCTTGCGCACCCAGGCGCCGGTGCGCTCGGTGTGCACCTGGTAGCCGCCGCCGGCGGCGGGGCGCACCGCGGTCACCGTGGTCAGCGGGTGGACCTGCGCGCCGAGCCGCTCGGCCAGCCAGAGGTAGTTCTTGACCAGGGTGTTCTTCGCGCCGTGCCGGCAGCCGGTCATGCAGGAGCCGCAGTGGTTGCAGCCCGTCCGGTCCGGCCCGACCCCGCCGAAGTACGGGTCGGGCACCCGCTCGCCGGGGCGGCCGATGTGCACGCCCACCGGCGTCGCGTGGAAGGTGTGCCCCACCCCCATCCGCTCGGCCACCGCCCGCATGGCCCGGTCCGCCCCGGTGACGATCGGGTACGTGGTGACGCCGAGCATCCGCTTCGCCTGGTCGTAGTGGCGGGCCAGTTCGTCGCGCCAGTCGGTGATGTCCCGCCACTGCGGGTCGGCGTAGAACGCGTCGAGCGGTTCGTAGAGCGTGTTCGCGTAGACCAGCGAGCCGCCACCCACCCCGGCGCCCGCCAGCACCAGCACCCCGCCGCCGGCCTTCCGGTCGGCCGACCGGAGCAGGGTGATCCGCTGCAGGCCGTAGCAGCCGAGCCTCGGGGCCCACAGGAAGCGCCGCGCCCGCCAGGAGGTCTCGGGGAACTCGTCGTCGGCGAAGCGCCGGCCGGCCTCCAGGACCCCGACGGTGTAGCCCTTCTCGGCCAGCCGGAGCGCCGTGACGCTGCCGCCGAAGCCGGACCCGATGACGACCACGTCGTACCGCATGGACGCATCATTACCGACGGGTAGCTATAGCGCCAGCGAGCGTTTTTCGCAGATCATGCAGAGCGCTCGATGACGGGGGAAGGGGACCGCGATGACGCGACGACGGTGGCTGCTGGGGGTGGCCGCCCTGGTGGCCGTGGTGCTGGTC
>NZ_JBSSLX010000310.1:0-5028 GCF_053890995.1 Micromonospora sp. I033
GCCCCCCGCCCGCCAGGGGGTCCTCGCGGGCGCCCCGGGCGACCTCCTCGACGAGCCGGCGGCCCAGGTCCCGCCAGTGCTCGGGGTCGGCCAGCCAGTCCCCGGCGACCGGCACGGCGGTGGCAGCCACACCCATCCGGCTCAGCTCGCCGGCCCGGACCAGGCGCCGCCGGCGCAGTTCCCCGGCCAGGTCGGGCCGGCCGTCCAGCCCGGCCAGCACGGCGGCCCGGGCGGCGGCCGCACCCCGCCGGCGCAGCGGCGGCGGGTCCACGTCCAGCACGGTCACCCCGCCGGCCACGTGGTGCCGGCCGGGATCGCGCAGCAGCGCCCGGTCGCCGATCAGCAGCGGCAGCGGGCGGGCCAGCCGGAGCCGGACGGTGTCCGGGCCCAGCGGGCGGACCCGGGCGGGCACCGCCGCCGACCCGACGTGCAGCGTGAGGGTGGCCGGCAGGTCGGCGGCCGGATCACCGGCGAGCCGCACGTCGAGCAGGTCGGTGCGGCCGAACCGGCCCGGGGTGAGCAGCGCGTCGCCGCGGCCCCCCCGCTCCCGCGGCACCCCGCGCAGGTTCACCGCCACCCGGGCCACCGCGTCGACGTCGGCGTGGGCGGTGTTCAGCGCGTGCAGGCCGCGGACCCGGACGGCTTCCCCGGTGGCGGCGAGTTCGAGCTGGTCGCCGACCCGCAACCGGCCACCGCCGAGGGTGCCGGTGACCACCGTGCCGCTGCCGCGGACGGTGAACGAGCGGTCCACCCAGAGCCGGACCGGGGCGTCGCGGGCCGGGTCGGGCAGCCGGGCGACCAGCCGGTCCAGCGCGGCCCGCAGCTCGGGCAGGCCGGCGCCGGTGACCGCGCTGACCGGCACCGCCTCCACCGCACCGAGGGACGTCGCGGCGATCTCCGCCCGGGCCCGGGCCAGGGCCGGACCCGGGTCGGCCAGGTCCGCGCGGGTCACCGCGAGCAGCCCGTACGACACCCCCAGCGCGTCCAGGGCGGCCAGGTGCTCGGCGGACTGCGGCATCCAGCCCTCGTCGGCGCCGACCACGATCAGCGCGGCCGGGGCCGGCCCGACGCCCGCGAGCATGTTCGGCACGAACCGCTCGTGCCCGGGCACGTCGACGAAGGCGATGGTGCCGCCGGAGGGCAGGGTGGTCCAGGCGAAGCCGAGGTCGATGGTCATGCCGCGTCGGCGTTCCTCCGCCCACCGGTCCGGTTCCATCCCGGTCAGTGCCCGCACCAGCGTGGACTTGCCGTGGTCGACGTGCCCGGCGGTGGCCACCACCCACACGGTCAGGCCCCCACCCGCAGGATCGCCGCCCGCACGTCCGGGTCCGCGCCGGCGGGCACGCAGCGCAGGTCGAGCAGGAGCCGGCCGTGCAGCACCCGGCCGAGGATCGGCGGCGCGCCGGTACGCAACGGCTCGGCGTACCGCTCGGGCAGGCTCAGCGCCCACGAGTCGAGTTCCACGCCGGGGGCGCCGCCGCCGCCGACCACCGCCGCGCTGGGCACCACCTCGGCCTTGCAGCCGTCCTCGCCGAGCCGGTCGCGGAGCCGTTCGGTGCGGGCCCGCAGGGCGCCCGGCTCGGTGTGCAGGGCCTCCCGGGTGGGCGTGGTCGGCGCGTGCAGGGTGGCGGCGAGCGCGGCCAGCGTCAGCTTGTCCACCCGCAGCGCCCGGGCGAGGGGGTGCCGGCGCAGCCGCTCGACCAGGTCGGCCGCGCCGAGCAGCAGGCCGGCCTGCGGCCCGCCGAGCAGCTTGTCACCGCTGGCGGTGACCAGGTGCGCGCCGGCGCGCAGCGTGCCGGCGGCGTCCGGCTCGTCGGGCAGCAGCGGGTCGGGGGCGAGCAGTCCGGAGCCGATGTCGGCGACCACCGGCACGCCGAGGGTGGCCAGCTCGCCGACCGGCACGGCCGAGGTGAAGCCGGTGACCCGGAAGTTCGACGGGTGCACCTTGAGCACGAACCCGGTGCGCGGGCCGACAGCGGCGGCGTAGTCGGCCAGGGCGGTGCGGTTGGTGGTGCCCACCTCGCGCAGCCGGGCGCCGGTGCTCTCCAGCAGGTCGGGCAGGCGGAACCCGTCGCCGATCTCGACGAGCTCACCGCGGCTGACCACGATCTCCCGGTCCGCGGCGAGGGCCGTGGCGGCGAGCACCAGGGCGGCCGCGCCGTTGTTGACCACGTGCACGGCCGGCGCGTCGGGCACCGCGGCGGCGAGCGCGTCGAGCGCCTCTCGGCCGCGCCGGGCCCGCCGCCCGGTGCGCAGGTCCAGCTCCACGTCGGTGTGTCCGGCGGCGGCAACCAGGGCCTCGACGGCGGCGGCCGGCAGCGGGGCCCGCCCCAGGTTGGTGTGCAGCACGACCCCGGTGGCGTTGAGCACCGCCCGCAGGGTCGGCGCGGGCAGCTCGGCCAGCGCGGCGTCGCGTACCTGCTCGGGGCTGAGCTCGCCGGCGCGGGCGCGCTGCTGGGCCCGCACGATCGCGGCCTTGACCCGCTCGCGGCCGAGCGTGCCGGCCGCGGCGGCCAGCGCCGGGTCGGCGAGCAGCGCGTCGGTCCGCGGCACCCGCCGCCGCGGGTCGACGTCACGCATCGGGTCTCTCCCCCAGGGACAGCTTGGCGGAGACGGACGGGAATCGAACCCGCCTGGCCCGGGTCCCGGACCACACCGGTTTTGAAGACCGGGAGGGGCACCAGCCGCCTGAACGCCTCCAGGCAGCAGTCAACCACAGCGCGGGGACGCCCGCGCGGGAAGGTGTCAGCCCTGCTCGGGGGCCCGCCGGTCGGCGCGTTCCCGCTGCGGGACGACCGTGTACTTCGGATCCCGCGCCGACGCGACGCCGCCGTGGAAGATGCCGAAGCGGGTGCAGAGGGAGGCGGCGAGCAGCGCGCCGCCGGAAATCCCGGACAGCACCCGGCTGCGGCGTCCGACCAGCGCGCCGACCACCCCGGCGGCGGTGAACGCCCGCCCGGCGCGCAGCAGCTTGCCGGGGGTGCCCACGGCGTAGGGCTCGCTGAGCAGGCCCATCCGGGTCTCCACCCGGTGCGCGCCCCACAGCTCCAGCGCCGCGCCGGCGACCGCCATGCGCCGCGCCGGCCCGGCCTGGTCGGTGGGCGCGGCCAGCAGCCCGACACCGGCGCCGCTGGCCAGCGCGCTGCCCGCGAAGATGGCCGGCAGTTCCGGGTACGCCTCGTGCCAGGACGGCACGGCCGTGTCGGCGAGCAGCACCCCGGTGTACGTGGCCAGGGCGGGGGCGGTGACCGCGGCGACCAGCCCGGCCGCGTTCCCGGCCGGCGGCAGCAACTTCCGGCCGAACCCGAGCAGCCCACGCTCGGGCAGCCGGGGGGCGGCCTCGGCGACCGCGGCCACCCCGGCGGCCGGCCCGAAGGTGGTGAGGATCCAGGTGCCCACGGACATCGGCGATGTCAGCTTCGCCACCCGCAGCATGTGGTGGAACCGGCTGGGCCTGCCGAGGTCGTGGACGAGGAAGTAGGTGCTCGCGGTGACCGCCGCGAGCGAGGTGACCCGGCCGGCGCGGCGCAGCGCGGGCCGCCCGGTGAGCTGCCCGCCCGCGGCCAGCAGCGACGAGCCCGCGGCGAGCCCGCCGGTGAACAGGTACGCGGCGATGTCCCACTTCCACACCGGCGCCTTGAGGATCGGCCGGCCGTAGTAGGAGGTGAACTCGGCCGGCGGCACGGCGAGATGCTCCCCGCCGCCCCGGCCGCCTCGGCGGCGGCGCGGCGGTTCGGCCGGCTCGACGTCACGCGGCGGGTACGGGGCGAGCCCGGCCTCACGGGCCCCGGCGTCGGTACGCGCCATCCGCGGGTCGCCCGCGGTCGCCCGGCTGCCGCGTTCCGCGCCGGCCGGCACCGGGCCGCCGTTCGCCGTCGCCCCGGGGCCGGTGCCGTTGGCGCCGCGCCCTCCCCCGGCCGCCGCCGGGTCCGGAGTGGGGGTGACCTTCGGGCCGTGGCCGGTGTGCCCGCCCGGGCCGCCGAGGCGGTGCGGGCCCTCGACGGCGAGCCGATCCCGGAAGCGGCGGAACAGGGCGCCCACCGGGGGGCGGTCCGGACTCACGATGAACCTCCGACGAACGCGGCGACGGCCGCCGCCGCCATGGCCAGGGCGGCCAGCCCGGCCCGCTTCCACATCCTCGGCAGGTCCCGGGTGGTGACCACCGGGTCCGGCGGCAGGCCGTACACCTCGGGCTCGTCGAGCAGCAGGAAGAACGCGCCGTCCCCGCCGACGCCGTCGGTCGGGTCGTGGCCGTACAGGCGGGCCTCCGGCACGCCGCGCTCGTGCAGCGTGGCGACCCGCTGCGCGGCGCGTTCCCGCAACTCGTCCAAGGGGCCGAACTGGATCGACTCGGTCGGGCAGGCCTGCGCGCAGGCCGGGGTCTTCCCGGCGCCCAGCCGGTCGTAGCAGAGCGTGCACTTCCACGCCCGCCCGTCGTCCTTGCGCTGGTCGATCACCCCGTACGGGCAGGCGGAGATGCAGTAGCCGCAGCCGTTGCAGATGTCCTCCTGCACCACCACCGTGCCGAACTCCGTGCGGAACAGCGACCCGGTGGGGCAGACATCCAGGCAGGCGGCGTGGGTGCAGTGCTTGCAGACGTCCGACATCATCAGCCAGCGGAAGTCGGTCCGGGTGTCGGCGCCGGTGGCCCGCCCGGGCGGCTGGGCGCCGGGCATGCCGAGGAACTCCGGGCCGGCCGCCATCCGCGCCGCCGCCTCCGGCCGGCCCGGCGGCAACCCCGGGTCGGTACCGGTGTCGGTGGCCGTGCCGGCGGCCGTCGCCGCGCTCACCGCGCTGGTCGGCGGGCCCGTCGGGGTGTCCAGGAAGGGCGGGGTCCGGTGCCCGGCCGGGCGGGGCTGCTCGATGAACGCGACGTGCCGCCAGGAGTTGGCGGTCAGCGCGCCGGTGTTGTCGTACGACATGCCGAGCAGGTCGAAACCCGAGTCCGGGACGCCGTTCCACTCCTTGCAGGCGACCTCGCAGGCCTTGCAGCCGATGCAGACGCTGGTGTCGGTGAAGAAACCCATC
>NZ_JBSSLX010000311.1:0-4994 GCF_053890995.1 Micromonospora sp. I033
TCGACTCGGTCGGCGCGGCCGGCACCGCCGGCTGGCTGGTCGCCATCATCGCGGTGGGCGCCGGCCCGCCCGGCCAAGCCGCCGAAGCGGCCGAAGGAGCGCTCGGCGCTCGGCGCGGTCACCTTCTCGCTGATCTTCCTGGCGCTGGGTGTGGTGGCGATGCTCGACCTGCTCGACGTCTTCCCGGTCGGCGCGGCCGGCTACTTCGCTGCGGTGCTGGCCACCATCGGGCTCGGGCTGCTGGTGGGCACCTGGTTCGGCCGGGCCCGCTGGCTGATCGCACTCGGTCTGGTGACCGCGGCGGCGCTCGGCATCGCGACCGTCGCCGAGTCCTACGACCGGGTCCGCGGGATCGACGGCAACGTCACCTGGGCCCCGACCGACTACCGCGACCTGGCCGACCGGTACGAGAACAACTTCGGCGACGCCGTGCTCGACCTGCGCGGCATCGACTTCGACAAGAAGGACACCCAGGTGACCGTCGCGGTCAACTTCGGCAAGGCGACGGTGGTCCTGCCGCCGAACGTGGACGTCACCACGGTGGCCGACGTCAACGCCGGTGACGCCATCGTCTTCGGCGAGCGGACCGGCGGGTTGAACGGCCGCCAGTGGGAGAACAGCAACCTCGGGCCGGACGGCCGCGGCGGCGGCACGCTGCGCCTGCTGGTCCACGTGAACGCCGGAAACCTGGAGGTGACCCGGTGAAGGCTCACCGCACCGACATCGTGTCGTTCGCCTTCGGGCTGGCCTTCCTCGGGCTGTCGGCCTGGTGGCTGCTGGCCCGGATCCTCGGGCTCGCGCTCCCCCCGGTGGGCTGGTTCCTGGCCGGCGCGCTGATCCTGATCGGACTGCTCGGGCTGGTCGGCGCGTTGCGCTCGGGCCGGCACACCGAGCCGGAACCGACGGAGACCACTGTGTCCGCCCCCTACGAGGCGGGCACGCCGACCAGCGGCGCGCCCGCCGCGGAGGCGGACGAGTGGGCCACCGACGCGGTGACCGACGCCTCGCCCGCGGCGCGGGAGGATCGCCCGTTCGACGGGGAACCGCACTGGTCGCCGGAGGTCACCGGCGAGCCGGTGACCCGCGAACTGTCCCCCGTCGAGCCGGAGCGGGCCGAGCCCCTCACCCGCGAGCTGCCCGCCGCCGAGGAGCGCGACGCCACGGCCGCACCGGCCACCCGCGAACTGCCGGCAGCGGTCGAGGGCCGCGACGCCACGGCCGGACCGGCCACCCGCGAACTGCCGGCAGCGGTCGAGGGCCGCGACGCCACGGCCGGACCGGCCACCCGCGAACTGCCGGCAGCGGTCGAGGGCCGCGACGCCACGGCCGGACCGGCCACCCGGGAACTGCCGGCGGTCGACGAGACGGCGGACCGGCCGGGGGGCGGTCCGCGTACCGGCGGGGACGGACCGGGCTGACCGCGGCGGTGCGGAGCCCCGACGGCGCCGCCTATGCTGGCTGGTGGAGATCTCGCCTCCGCCCGGCCGGCCCACCCGTGGCGCCCCGGTCGCGGCCGGGGCTCCCGGTCGGCCGGGTCGCCCGGGTGGTCCCGCCGCCTTCCGTCTCTACCTCGTCAGGAGCCCGTCCGAGATGACCCAGTCCCCCGCCGTGCGCGTCACCGGTCCCGCCGGTGCGGTCCGCGTCGGCGAGCGCGCCGCCCGCACCCTCGTGAGCGAGTTCGCCCGGCGCAACGACGCGAAGGCCGGCCTGCTGGTCGGCGCGACCCCGCAGTCCGCGGTGCTGGCCGCGGCGATCGAGGCGCTGCTCCCCGGCGACCGGCTCACCGTCGTGCCGGCGGAGGGCGCCTCCGCCGCCGCGCTCCGCGAGCACGTGACGGCCCAGGGCCGGTGGGTCGCCGACCGGGTACGCGTGGTCGACACCCTCGCCGAGGCGGACTCCGCCGCGGTGGTGGTCGCCGCCGAGCCGCTCACCGGCACCGCTGAGGAGGCCCGGAACGCCGTCGACGGGCTGGCGAAGTACCTCGCCGAGGGGGGCGTGCTGAGCGTCACCGCGCCCCTGTTCCGCACCGAGGGCGCCGGGGCCGAGCTGGACCGGCAGGGGGTGCTGCACGGCGTCCGCACCGACCTGGTGCTGCGCAACTCCCCGCCGGTACGCGTACACCACCTGCGCTTCACCCCGGCGCCGGTCGCGCTGGCCGCCTCGCTCTCCCCGGCGTACCGGCCGTCGAGCGTGCCGCTGAGCCGGGGCATGCACATCGACTCCAACGGGGTGGCCGCGGCCGGCATCACCCTCGGCCTGGCCGCGCTCGCCCGGGCCGCCCGGCCGAAGTCGCGGCTCTGGCTGCTGCCGGCGCTGGCCGCCGCGCCGGTGGCCGCGTTCTTCCGGGACCCGGAGCGGGACGTGCCGGAGGACCCGTCGGCCGTGGTCGCCTCGGCCGACGGCCAGGTCCTCTCGGTGCAGCGGCTGCACGACGAGCGCTTCGGCGAGGGCGAGTGGCTGCGTGTCGCCGTCTTCCTCTCGGTGCTGGACGTGCACGTCAACCGCTCGCCGGTGGCCGGCAAGGTTGTCGACTACTTCGTGGCCGACGGCGGCTTCGTCAACGCCATGAAGCCGGACGCCGAGCACAACGTGGCGGCCTACACGGTGCTGGACACCGACCACGGCACGGTGGTGGTGGCGCAGCGGACCGGGCTGATCGCCCGCCGGATCGTGCAGCGGGCGCCGGTCGGCGCGCTGCTGGCCCGGGGCGAGCGCTTCGGCCTGATCCGGTTCGGCTCGCGCACCGACGTCTACCTGCCGGCCGACGCCGCCGAGCCGCTGGTCGGCCCCGGCGACAAGGTGGTCGGCGGCTCGACGGTCATCGCCCGCTGGACCTGATCCCTGGACGCGAAAAGGGGCGCCGCTCTCGCGGCGCCCCTTTTCGGTGGTACGGGTCAGGCGGTGCGACGCTGGCGCAGCCAGAGCACCGGGCCGCTGACCAGGTAGCCCACCACCACGAGGGCGAAGGTGAGCCGGATGTCGACCAGCGCGCCGACCACCGGGGCCAGCCAGAGCCACGGCGGCAGCTTCACCAGCCGAGCGAGCTTCGCGTAGGGGAAGCTGGACACCATGGCGAAGGCGAGCAGCGCCACGCCGCCGACCATGACGAGGCCGGAGACCGGCAGCCCGATCGCCACGGTCAGGGCCAGCACGGCGGCCGCCATGGTGGTCGGCACGCCGCAGAAGAACCGGCCGTCCTTGGGCGAGACGTTGAACCGGGCGAGCCGGATGGCGGCGCAGGCCGCGACCAGGGCACAGGCGACCGCGGCGGCCGCCGGCGGCACCGAGCCGGCCAGCGAGGCGTAGACCACGACCGGCGCGGCGAGGCCGAACGAGCACATGTCGGCCAGCGAGTCCATCTGCGCCCCGAACGGGCTGGCCACGTTGAGCTTGCGGGCCAGCGCCCCGTCGAGGCCGTCGAACGCCACGCAGGCGATCAGGCAGAGCGCCGCGATCCGGACCTCGCCCTGCATGGCCAGGAAGATCGCCAGCATGCCGAGCATGAGGCTGCTCAGGGTGCAGGCGTTGACCAGCGCGAACTTCGCCCGGCGGGCGGCGGTGCGCTCGCCCGGCAGCAGCGGGATCGCCATCGCCGGCGACTCGTCGACCGGCGTGGTCGGGGCGAGCGCCGGGCTGACCGGCATCACGGCCTCGACCTCGGCGTCGTACCGCGCGGCCTCGACGTCGGCGTCGTAGCGGCCGTAGCGGAGACGCTGGCGGTCGGACCAGCGGTGGTCGGGGGTGACCAGGTCGGTCCCCGTGACGGCGCCGCCGTCCCGGCGGCCCACCCGGACCAGCAGCACCTGGCGGGCGAACGTGCTGCTGCGGCGCAACCGGCCCGCCCAGCGACGCCCTGCGGGGCGCGGACTGTCAGTCGTACGACGCCGGCGCCATGGGGCTCTCGGCACGTTTCCTCCATCACCGGATCGGGTGACCGCCACGCGGGCGGGTGTCCGGCTGTCTCGTGCCGGACCTTTCGGGCCCGGCAGCCCATTTGCGGAGTACACCATTGCACAGGGGATAGGGGGTTGGCGATAGCTGCCGGCGGTACTTATAACTCTCTTAACCGCGCGAACCGCTCACTTATTCCCATCTCGGGCCTCAACGCCCGTTTTCGTCGCCCGATCCCTGCTTCCGACTGTACCGGAGGCGGCCCACGGTGGCTCGGTGAGCGGGCGTCAGCTCCCCCGATGTCCGGTTGCCCGCGCCGCCACGTCGGTCATCCGCAGGGCGCTGACCTGCTCCGGAGCGAACCAGGCCGCGCGGGCGGTGGAGCCCCCCGCGAGCTCGGTCACCACCGCGTCGGTCGGAACGTCCACCCGGACGTCGTAGATCACCCGGACGCCGTGCCAGTCCAGCGGCCGCCCCTCCGGGCCGAGCGCGGCCCGGTTGTGCAGGTTGTCCACGGCCAGCAGGTCGACCACCCGACCGAGCTGGCCGGCCTCCTCGACCAGTTCGCGGAGCAGGCCGGCGGCGGGCTGCTCGCCGTGGTCGGTGCCGCCACCGGGCAGGTGCCACCGCCCGGCGCCCGGGTAACCGTCGGCGATCATGGTGAGCAGCACCCGCCCGGCCGGGTCGGTGACCAGCCCGTACGCGGCGAAGCGCTGCCGCCGGTCGGCGGGCGGGGCGGCCGGCCCGGGCGGCAGCGCCCGGGGCAGGTCCGCCGGCAGTGGCGACACCGGCACCCCGAGCAGCTCGGCGGTGAACGGCATCAGCGGCACGGCCGCCGCCTCGTCCGGGGTGAACCAGCCCACCTCGTCGCTGCCCCCGACCGGCTCCGGCCGCAGCTCCCCACCGCGCGCCTCGACGTCGAAGACCAGCCGGTCGGTGTGCACCGCGACCCCGTCGGCCCGGTAGACGGCCACGTCGGCGACCGCGGCCCGGATCGGTCCGGCCGCCACGACCAGCCCGGTCTCCTCGGCGAACTCACGCTCGACGGCCCGGGCCGGATGCTCGGCGTGCTCGATCCCACCTCCGGGCAGCTGCCACACCCC
>NZ_JBSSLX010000312.1:0-4967 GCF_053890995.1 Micromonospora sp. I033
GCCGTGCCAGGGCCAGCAGCGCGCTGATCGCGTTCCCCCGGCCGCAGGTCGGCGGCTCACCGGCACACGGGACGGCGGCCACCCTGAACATCAACGGCGCGGTCACCCAGGGCCGCGTGCGGATCTGGTTCGCGGCCACCGACGTGCAGTGCGCGCCGGACCAGGTGGTGGAGTGGTCGGCGACGACCAGCGCGGTGGACGGCCTCCGCTTCCGACCGGGCGACGCGGAGGTCACGGCGCGGGTCGAGGGCCGGGACCCCTTCTACGACGAGTACGTCCAGGTCGACGTCGGCCCGACGACCGTACGCCTGACGCCGGCCTGATCCGGTCCCCCGGTCCGGGTCACGTGACCCGGGCCGGGAAGGGCGACCGGCGGCGGCGGACGCCCGAGGTGGTTATGGTCGTCGGGTGAACCGACTCGCCGATGCCACCTCGCCCTACCTGCTCCAGCACGCCGACAACCCGGTCGACTGGTGGCCCTGGTGCGACGAGGCGTTCGCGGAGGCGAAGCGGCGCGACGTGCCCGTGCTCATCTCGGTCGGCTACGCGGCCTGCCACTGGTGCCATGTGATGGCGCACGAGTCGTTCGAGAACGAGGGCGTCGCCCAGCTCATGAACGACGACTTCGTCTGCGTCAAGGTCGACCGCGAGGAGCGGCCCGACGTCGACGCGGTCTACATGACCGCCACCCAGGCGATGACCGGCCAGGGCGGGTGGCCCATGACGGTCTTCGCCACCCCGGACGGCACCCCGTTCTTCTGCGGCACCTACTTCCCGCGGGCGAACTTCATCCGGCTGCTCGGTTCGGTCGCCACCGCCTGGCGCGACCAGCGGGAGGCGGTGGTCCGGCAGGGCGCCGCCGTGGTCGAGGCGATCGGCGGCGCGCAGGCCGTGGGCGGCCTGACCGCCCCGCTCACCGCCGAGGTGCTGGACGCCGCCGCCGACCAGCTCGCCACGGAGTACGACGAGACGAACGGCGGCTTCGGCGGCGCGCCGAAGTTCCCGCCGCACATGAACCTGCTCTTCCTGCTCCGGCACCACCAGCGCACCGGCTCGCCCCGGAGCCTGGAGATCGTCCGGCACACCTGCGAGGCGATGGCCCGCGGTGGCCTGCACGACCAGCTCGCCGGCGGCTTCGCCCGCTACTCCGTGGACGGGCACTGGACGGTGCCGCACTTCGAGAAGATGCTCTACGACAACGCGCTGTTGCTGCGGGTCTACACCCAGCTCTGGCGGCTCACCGGCGACCGGCTGGCCCGGCGGGTGGCCCGCGACACGGCCCGCTTCCTCGCCGACGAGCTGCACCGGGCCGGCGAGGGTTTCGCCTCGGCGCTGGACGCGGACACCGAGGGTGTCGAGGGCCTCACCTACGTCTGGACGCCGGCCCAGCTCGCCGAGGTGCTGGGCGAGGAGGACGGCCGGTTCGCCGCCGACCTGTTCGGCGTGACCGAGCAGGGGAACTTCGAGGGCGGCACGAGCGTGCTCCGGCTGGCCCGCGACGTGGACGACGCCGACCCGGAGGTCCGGGCCCGCTGGCAGGAGGTGGTGGGGCGGCTGCTCGCCGCCCGGGACACCCGCCCCCAGCCGGCCCGGGACGACAAGGTGGTGGCCGCCTGGAACGGGCTGGCGATCACCGCGATCGCCGAGTTCCAGCAGGTCGCGGCGCTCTACGCGGCCCCCGAGGACGAGGACGCCAACCTCATGGAGGGCGTCACCATCGTGGCCGACGGCGCGATGCGGGACGCCGCCGAGCACCTGGCGGCCGTGCACGTGGTGGACGGCCGGCTGCGCCGGGTGTCCCGGGACAAGGTGGTCGGCGAGCCGGCCGGCGTGCTGGAGGACTACGGCTGCGTGGCCGAGGCGTTCTGTGCGATGCACCAGCTGACCGGTGAGGGGCGGTGGCTCGTGCTGGCCGGGCAGCTCCTCGACGTGGCGCTGGCCCGGTTCGCCGCACCCGACGGCGGCTTCTACGACACCGCCGACGACGCCGAGCGCCTGGTCACCCGCCCGGCGGACCCGACCGACAACGCCACCCCCGCTGGCCGCTCGGCGATCGTCGCGGCACTCGTGGCGTACGCGGCGTTGACGGGGCAGACCCGCTACCGGGAGGCGGCGGAGGCGGCCCTGTCGACGGTCGCGCCGATCGTCGCCCGGCACGCCCGGTTCACCGGCTACTCGGCCATGGTCGGCGAGGCGCTGCTCTCCGGGCCGTACGAGATCGCGGTGGTGACGGACGACCCGGTGGGCGACCCGCTGGTGGCCGCCGCCCTCCGGCACGCCCCGCCCGGGGCCGTGGTGGTGGCGGGCCGCGCCGACCAGCCGGGAGTGCCGCTGCTGGCGGACCGGCCGGCGCTGGACGGGCGGACCACCGCGTACGTCTGCCGGGGGTTCGTCTGCGACCGCCCGGTCACCACGGTCGAGGACCTGGTCGCCCGGCTCGGCTGACGGTCACGGCCAGAGCAGTTCGCGGCTCCACCCGTCGGCGGCCCGCCGGTACCGCAGCCGGACGTGCCGGCGCTCCCGGTCGGCCTGCCAGAACTCGACGCTCGCCGGGGTGACCGCGTAGACCGTGTGCGCCTCGGCGACCAGCCCGGGATCGGCGGCCAGCCGGGCGCGTACCCCGGCCAGCTCCCGGTCCAGCTCGGCGCGGTCGGCGAGGACGGCGCTCTGCCGGCCGGCCAGCGTGGCGATCCGGGAGCCCTCCGGCCGGGCCAGGAAGTCGCGGCGGGAGACGGCGGGGTCGGCGGGACGGGCGGTGCCGCGTACCCGGCCCTGCCGGCCCTGCTCCCGCCAGTGGAAGCCGAGCGCGACGCGGGGATTGCCGGCGATCTGCCTCCCCTTGGCGCTCGTGGCGGAGGTGGCGAAGTGCCAGCCGGCGGCGTCCAGGTCCTTCAGGATCAGCACCCGCGTGTCGGGTGCGCCGTCGGCGTCGACCGTCGCGACCGTCATGGCGTGCGGCTCGTCGACCCCGGCGGCGACGGCTTCCGCGAGCCAGTCGGCGAAGAGGGCGGTGGGCTCCGCCGGCACGCCGGTCGGGTCGAACGACGGCATGTCGTGGGCCAGCACCGGCAGGGCGCGGAGCAGATCGCGGGTCGTCATGGGGGTGATCCTGTCAACCGGGCGCCGGTCCTCCCAGGTCCGGCCCTCGGGACCGGCGCTTGTCGCCGCCCCGATAGGCTGGCGGCGCTATGGATTCCCGTACCGGTCTGCCTGTCGTCGGCATGGTGGGCGGTGGCCAGCTGGCCCGGATGACCCACCAGGCCGCCATCGCCCTCGGCCAGTCGCTGCGTGTGCTCGCGCTCGCCCCGGACGACGGCGCCGCCCTGGTCGCCGCCGACGTCCAGTACGGCGACCACACCGACCTCGCCGCCCTGCGCACCTTCGCCAAGGGGTGCGACGTGGTCACCTTCGACCACGAGCACGTGCCCAACGCGCACATCCGCACCCTGACCGAGGAGGGCGTGAAGCTCTTCCCGCCGGCCGAGGCGCTGGTGCACGCGCAGGACAAGCGGGTGATGCGGGAGCGGCTCGGTGAGCTGGGCGCTCCCAACCCGGCCTGGCGCCCGGTGGAGGCCCCGGCCGACCTGGTCGCGTTCGGCACGGAGACCGGCTGGCCGGTGGTGCTCAAGGCCGCCCGCGGCGGCTACGACGGCCGGGGCGTCTGGATGGTGGACGACGCCACCGCGGCCGCCGAGCTGGCCACCACCCTGCTGGCCGGGGGCACCCCGCTGATCGTCGAGGAGCGGGTGGCGCTGCGGCGGGAGCTGGCCGTGCAGGTGGCCCGCTCGCCGTTCGGGCAGGTCGCCGCGTACCCGGTGGTGGAGACGGTGCAGCGGGACGGCATCTGCGTCGAGGTGCTGGCACCGGCGCCCGACCTGCCGGAGGAGTGGGCGGTCGCCGCGCAGCAGCTCGCCATCGACCTGGCCACCGCGCTCGGCGTGGTCGGCCTGCTCGCGGTGGAGCTGTTCGAGACGCCCGCCGGGCTGGTGGTGAACGAGCTGGCCATGCGGCCGCACAACTCCGGGCACTGGACCATCGAAGGGGCCCGGACCTCGCAGTTCGAGCAGCACCTGCGGGCCGTGCTCGACTACCCGATGGGTGACACCTCGCTCACCGCGCCGGTCGTGGTGATGGCCAACGTGCTCGGCGGTGAGCCGGGCGGCATGTCCATCGACGAGCGGCTGCACCACCTCTTCGCCGCCGAACCCGGTGCCAAGGTCCACCTGTACGGCAAGCAGGTGCGCCCGGGCCGCAAGATCGGGCACGTCACGGTGCTCGGCAGCGACCTGGACGACGTACGGGCCCGGGCCGCGCGTGCCGCCCGGTGGCTGCGCGAAGGCGCCAGTGAGCGCGAGGAGTGAGCTTGCGAGCCCCGCAGTCGCGAACGGAAGGCAGAACAGCATGAGCACCGTCGGGCTGATCATGGGCAGCGACTCGGACTGGCCGGTCATGAAGGCCGCCGCCGAGGCGCTGGACGAGTTCGGCGTGCCCTACGAGGTCGGCGTGGTGTCGGCGCACCGCACCCCGGTCAAGATGATCGAGTACGGGCGGGCCGCCGCCGGCCGGGGCGTCAAGGTGATCATCGCCGGGGCGGGCGGTGCGGCGCACCTGCCCGGCATGGTCGCCTCCGTCACCCCGCTGCCGGTGATCGGCGTGCCGGTGCCGCTGAAGTACCTCGACGGCATGGACTCGCTGCTCTCCATCGTGCAGATGCCGGCCGGCGTGCCGGTCGCCACGGTCTCGATCGGCAACGCCCGCAACGCCGGGCTGCTCGCCGTGCGCATCCTGGGCGCGTCCGACCCGGCGCTGCGCGACCGGATGGCCGCCTACCAGGCCAGCCTGGAGGACCTGGTCGCCGAGAAGGAAGCCGCCCTCCGCGCCTCGCTGAGCTGAGTTCGGGCGGAGCCGGCCTCCCCGGGCAGGACCCCTCCGCGCGGACCCGGCACCCTCTGCCCACCCCCGACGGC
>NZ_JBSSLX010000313.1:0-4960 GCF_053890995.1 Micromonospora sp. I033
TATAACACACCGGGATGTCCGTCGACTCCCGGCCGGCTCCGGCCCGCACGGTCACCCTCATCACGGGTGACGTCGTCACCGTCAGCGAGACCGGCGCCGGCCGGTACTCGACCGACATCCGGCGCCCGACGGGCGCTCGGGGCGGCGTGCACGCCCGGACCATCGGCGAGGACCTCTACGTCATCCCCGACGAGGTGCTCCCGTACCTCGCGTCGGGGCGGCTCGACCGGCGTCTCTTCGACGTCACCGGCCTGATCGAGGACGGCTACGACGACCAGCACTCCGACGGCATCCCGCTGATCGTGAGCTACGCCGATGCCGCGTCCGCCCGGCGTCCCGCGCCGGCCGGCACGACGAAGGTCCGGCCGCTGGCGAGCGTCCGCGGCGCGGCCGTCCGGGCGACCAAGCGCCACGCCCGCCAGGTCTGGGACGCGGTCACCCCGGACGTCGCCACCGCCACCCCGGCCTCGGCCGACCCGACGCCGGCGCTGGCCGACGGCATCAGCCGGATCTGGCTGGACGGCAGGGTCCACGCCGATCTCGCCGACAGCACCGCGCAGATCGGCGCCCCGACCGCCTGGGCGGCCGGGCGCGACGGTTCCGGCGTGAAGGTCGCCGTCCTCGACACCGGGGTCGACGCCGACCACCCCGACCTGGCCGGCCGGGTCAGCGCGAGCGCGAGCTTCGTACCCGGTGAGTCCGTCGACGACGGCAACGGCCACGGCACCCATGTCGCCTCGACGGTGGGTGGCAGCGGCGCCGCCTCCGGCGGGCTGGAGAAGGGGGTCGCCCCGAAGGCGGACCTCATCGTCGGCAAGATCCTGGCCGACGAGGGCCACGGCGCGGACTCCTGGGTGATCGCCGGCATGGAATGGGCGGCCGGCCAGGGCGCCCGGGTGGTCAGCATGAGCATCGGCGGCGACCAGTCCACCGACGGCACCGACCCGCTGAGCACGGCCGTCAACCAGCTCACCGCCCAGACCGGCGCCCTGTTCGTGGTGGCCGCCGGCAACGCCGGCGCCGAGGGCGTGATCAGCTCACCGGGTGCGGCGGACGCCGCGCTCACCGTCGCCGCGGTCGACTCCGCGGACCGGCTCGCCGACTTCTCCAGCCGGGGGCCGCGCTTCGGTGACTACGCCCTCAAGCCGGACGTCGCCGCTCCCGGCGTGGACATCCTCGCCCCGAAGGCGGGCGGCACCGCGACCGACGGCTGGTACCAGTCGATGAGCGGCACCTCGATGGCGACGCCCCACGTGGCGGGCGCCGCGGCGATCCTCGCCCAGCAGCACCCGGACTGGCGGGCCGCCGAGCTGAAGAACGCGCTGATGAGCACCGCGAAGAAGCTGGACGGCCAGACCGCCTACCAGGTGGGCGCGGGCCGGGTCGACATCCCGGCCGGGCTCGGTGCCACGGTCACCGCCACCGGCTCGGCGTACTTCGGGTTCCAGGGCTGGCCCCACGACGACCTCGCGCCGATCGACCGCACCGTCACGTACACCAACACGGGCGACGCGGCGGTGACGCTCGACCTGTCGGTGACCGGCGAGATCGCCGGCGGGCCGATGGACGCCGACCCGCACGCCGACGAGGGGAAGCCGGCGCCGGGGGTCTTCACCCTGGCCACGGAGACGCTCGTGGTGCCCGCGCACGGCACGGCCTCGGTCACCGCGACCGCCCACCCGGAGCTGGGCGCCGCCGGTCGCCGCTACCTCGGCGAGGTCACCGCGACGGGCGCGGGCGGGACGCTCACCCGCACCACGCTCGGCCTCTACCTGGAGGAGGAGCGGCACGACCTCACCTTCTCGATCAAGGACCGCGCCGGCCGGTACGCCTCGGCCTTCCTCACCGTGCAGCGCTTCGGCGAGGCCGAACCCTACTTCCTGATCAGCAGCGACACCGGGCCCACCACGGTGCGGCTGCGGCCCGGCACCTACAGCGTCTGGAGCTACCTCCCGGTGCCCGGCAGCCGCGGCCCCGACTCGCGGGGGACGGCCCTGCTGGGCGACCCGGAGATCGTGCTGGACCGCGACCGGACGGTGACCCTCGACGCCCGGAAGGCGGTGGAGGCCACCGCCGCGGTACCGAAGCGGACCGAGGACCGGATCCTGATGATGGACTGGTACCGGTCGGACGGGGTCAACGGCATCGACGACAAGTACATCCTGGCCCCGTGGGAGGACACGATGTACGTCCTGCCGACGAAGCGGGTCACCCGGGGGGCCTTCGAGTACGAGACCCGCTGGCGCAAGGCGTACCCGCTGCTCACCATCACCGACCGGGGTCGGGAGGTGCGCTTCCTCGGCCAGCCGGGCTCGGCGCTCCACGAGGGCCGCAAGCAGGTCGACGCCGTCTTCGCCGGCCTCGGGCGGCCGGCGGACTACGCGGGCCGCGACGTGCGGGGCAGGGTCGTGCTGGTGAACCGCTCCGACGAGCTGAGCAACGCCGAGCGCGCGACGGCGGCCGCGGCCGCGGGAGCCGAGTTGCTGGTCGTGGTCAACGACACGCCGGACCCGTACTCGCAGTGGGTGGGCGACGAGGAGGGCCGGCTCAGCGGCGTGCCGGTCGTCACCGTCACGTCCACCACCGGCGCTCCGCTCGTGGACCGGGCCCGCCGGGGGCGGTTGCGGCTCGGGATCGAGGGCACCCCCAGCTCGCCGTACACCTACGACCTGGTCGACCCGCATCCGGGCGGGATCCCGGCCGATCTGGCGTACCGGCCCCGACCGGAGGACCTCGCGGTGGTGGAGATGCGGTTCCACGGTGACGCCCCGACCATGGGGGGCGAGTTCCGGGAGGACTTCCGTCCCTACCGCACCTACGCGGCCGGCTTCCCGCTCTGGCAGGGCATGCGGCGCACCCGGACCGACTACGTCTCCGCCCAGCCGGGCACGACCTGGCGGGAGGGCGCGGTCGGCGGCCGGGAGATGGAGCTGGCCTCGGTCGGGGAGCGGCGCGCCTACCGGCCGGGCACCAGCAGCACGGTCGACTTCTTCGGGCCGGTCACCCGGCCCCGGGACAACGCCTCGTTCTACGCCTCCGAGCGGAACGCGGGCTGGCTCACCTTCAACGTCCAGCCCTGGTCGGACGGGGGCACCGGCCACGCCGGGTTCATGCAGTGGGGCAGCGACCTCACCCTCACCGTCCGGCGGGACGGGGACGAGATCGCGAAGGTGGACGGCTGGGCCCAGGCCACCATCGAGGGCAACCCGGAGGGCGTCGGCCACTACACGGTCGACCTGGCGGCGAGCCGCGCGGGCTACCGGCTGTCGCCGCGTACCCGCACCACCTGGGAGGTGCTCTCCCCGCACGTCGAGACCGAGGACGACCTCGACGTGGTGGCGCTCCTCCAGGTGGACTACGCGGTCCCGACCGACCTGGCCGGCGACGCCCGCGGGGGCCCGCAGCAGCTCACCGTCACCCCGTCCCACCTGCCGGGTGCCGCCGGCGCGGGGAAGATCGCCGGTACGACGCTCGCCGTGTCGTTCGACGACGGCGCCCACTGGCGGGACGTGACCCTGGTCCGGCGCGGCGGGACCTGGGTGGCAGACTTCGTGGCCCCCGCCACCGGTTACGTCTCGCTCAGGGCCACCGCCTGGGACGACGCCGGCAACCGGGTCAGTCAGGAGATCACCCGGGCCTACGGCCTCGCCACCCCCGGTTCGCGGTAGCGGACCGCCAGGAGCGGCGGCCCCGGGGAACCCCCCTCCCGGGGCCGCCCGCTGTTCGCGCCGGACACCTATTCACGAGAGAAGACAAGGCATGCTGGCACCGCTGGGACTCGACCCGGTCGAGGAGGAGATCTACCGGCAGCTGGTGGTGTCCCGGCGCGCGCGTGC
Source organism: Micromonospora sp. I033 (assembly GCF_053890995.1). Classification (NCBI taxonomy): domain Bacteria; kingdom Bacillati; phylum Actinomycetota; class Actinomycetes; order Micromonosporales; family Micromonosporaceae; genus Micromonospora; species Micromonospora sp. I033. Next base: position 3,837 of record NZ_JBSSLX010000313.1, read on the forward strand.
CGCGGAACTGGCCGCCGCCACGGGCCGGCCGGCCACCGAGGTCGAGGCGGCCCTCGCGGGCCTCGTCGAGCGGGGGTTGGCAGGCGTGCCCGACCCGGGCCCCGACCCGGTCTTCGTGCCGGCGCCACCGGCCGTCGCCCTCAACGCCCTGCTCCGCCGGCGCCAGGACGACCTGCGTCAGGCGGAGTACGACGTCGCCGCGCTCGCCGAGCAGTACCGCGCCGCCGACCTGGCCCCGGGCGTGGTCGAGGTGATCGCTGACGTCGACACCGTCCGGCGCCGCTTCTTCCAGATCCAGGAGGCGGCGCGCCACGAGGTGCTCTCCATGGTGCCGCCCAACCTCCGGGTCGTCCCGCACCGGGAGAACACCGCCGAGCGGGCCAGCATGAAGCGGGGCGTCCGCTACCGGGCCCTGCTCGACCGGGGGGCGCTGACCGCGCCCAACATGCAGGCCGACGTCCGCGCCAGCATGGCGCTCGGCCAGGAGATCCGGATCGTCGACGCCGTGCCGGTCAAGATGATGATCGTGGACGGCGAGATCGCCATGCTGCCGCTGCACGCCGACGGCAACGGCACGCCGGCGTCCATCCTGGTGCACCGGAGCGGGCTGCTCGCCGCGTTGATCGCGTTCTTCGAGTCGGCGTGGGAGCGGGCGTACCCGCTGCGGCCGGCCCCGGCGCCGGACGAGGTCACCGAGCTGTCCAGCGGCGAGCTGGAGGACGAGCACATGCAGGTGCTGGCGCTGCTGCTCTCCGGCCAGACCGACCAGGCCGTCGCCACCCAGCTGGAGATCTCGCTGCGGACGGTGCACCGCCGGATTCGCCAGCTGATGACCGCGGCCGGGGTCGACAGCCGGGTCCAGCTCGGCTGGGCCGCCGCCCGCAACGGCTGGGCCTGACGCGGGAGCCCGCAGGATGCGAAGAAGCCCGGGCCGCTGGCCCGGGCTTCTTATGTCTGTGCCCCCGGCAGGATTCGAACCTGCGCCCCCGCCTCCGGAGGGCGGTGCTCTATCCCCTGAGCTACGGGGGCTCAGCGACCCGAGAAGAGTAGCAAACGCCTTCCCGGATCACCGAATCGGCACCCACGCCGGTGTTTCTGCTGATCATGAGGTTGGCGGCGCCTAC
>NZ_JBSSLX010000314.1:0-4829 GCF_053890995.1 Micromonospora sp. I033
AGCCGGGCGTTCCCGTGCCGCCGCCCGGCCCCGGGGTCGCCCCGCCGTTCGCCGCGCCGCCCACCGAGGGCGGGCGGGCCCGGCTCTGGCTCGGCCTCGGCGTCGGCGCGCTCGCCCTGCTGCTCTGCTGCGGCGGGGGCGGCGCGGCCGTGGTCGGGCTGGCCGTGAGCAACGTGCAGGCCGTCGAGGAGCAGGGCCGGGCGGTCACCGACGACTACTACCAGGCGCTCGTGGCCAAGGACTGGTCCAAGGCGTACGACCAGCTCTGCGACGACGCCCGGCGGCGCGAGTCCCGGCGCGAGTTCGAGCAGCGGGTGGCCACCGAGCCGCAGGTCTCCGGCTACCGGGTGGGCGAGGTCGACACCACGACGCTGACCGTGCCGGTGGACGTGACCCTGGCCGGCGGCAAGCGGGAGGCGCAGACCGTCACGCTCGCGCCGGACCAGCAGACGGGCGGCATGGAGGTGTGCGGGGTGAGCTGACCGGGCCCCGGTATTCTGCTGGGCTCGGGACCGCGGCGGTCGTACCGTTGTCCCGAACCGTCCGGTTCCACTCACATCGCCCCCGCCGACCGCCAGCCGGCGTAGGAGGAAACATGCCAGCCGACCGTATCGACGCCGTCGTCAGCCTCGCCAAGCGCCGAGGCTTCGTCTTCCCCTCCAGCGAGATCTACGGGGGCACCCGGTCGGCCTGGGACTACGGTCCGCTCGGCGTCGAGCTCAAGGAGAACGTCCGCCGGCAGTGGTGGAAGACCATGGTCCAGCAGCGCGACGACGTCGTCGGCCTGGACTCCGCGGTCATCCTGGCCCGCAAGGTCTGGGAGGCCAGCGGCCACATCGCCGAGTTCGTCGACCCGCTCACCGAGTGCCAGTTCTGCCACAAGAGGTTCCGCGCCGACCACCTCGAAGAGGCGTACGAGGCCAAGCACGGCAAGCCGCTGACCTCGCTGACCGAGTTGAACTGCCCGAACTGCGGCAACAAGGGCACCTTCACCGAGCCGAAGATGTTCAACGGCCTGATGAAGACCTACCTGGGCCCGGTGGAGAGCGACGAGGGCCTGCACTACCTGCGCCCGGAGACCGCCCAGGGCATCTTCGTCAACTACAAGAACGTGGAGACGGTCGCCCGCAAGAAGCCGCCGTTCGGCATCGCGCAGACCGGCAAGTCGTTCCGCAACGAGATCACCCCCGGCAACTTCATCTTCCGCACCCGCGAGTTCGAGCAGATGGAGATGGAGTTCTTCGTCGAGCCGGGCACCGACGAGAAGTGGCACGAGTACTGGCTCGCCGAGCGCTGGAACTGGTACCTCGACCTGGGCCTCTCCGCGGACAACCTGCGCTTCTACGAGCACCCCAAGGAGAAGCTCTCCCACTACTCGAAGCGCACCGTCGACATCGAGTACCGGTTCCAGTTCGGCGGCACGGAGTTCGCCGAGCTGGAGGGCATCGCCAACCGGACGGACTTCGACCTGTCCACGCACAGCAAGCACTCCGGCGTCGACCTGTCGTACTTCGACCAGACCAAGGGCGAGCGCTGGATGCCGTACGTGATCGAGCCGGCCGCCGGCCTCACCCGCGCGGTGCTGGCCTTCCTGCTCGAGGCGTACGACGAGGACGAGGCCCCGAACACCAAGGGCGGCGTGGACAAGCGCACCGTCATGCGCTTCGACCCGCGGCTGGCCCCGGTCAAGGTGGCGGTGCTGCCGCTGTCCCGCAACGAGGCGCTCTCGCCCAAGGCCAAGCAGCTCGCCACCGACCTGCGCAAGCGCTGGGTGGTCGAGTTCGACGACTCGCAGGCCATCGGCCGCCGCTACCGCCGGCAGGACGAGATCGGCACCCCGTTCTGCGTCACCGTCGACTTCGACACCCTGGACGACAACGCGGTGACCGTGCGGAACCGGGACACCATGACCCAGGAGCGCATCTCCCTGGACCAGGTCGAGCGCTACCTGATCGAGCGCCTGCCCGGCTGCTGACGCTGGTCACGGGGCCCCGACCGTGCGGTCGGGGCCCCGTACACTTGTGCGGTGACCGCCCCGACCCTGCCCGCGCTGCGCCCACTGACCCTCGGCCCGCACCAGGTGTGGCCGCCGGTGGTGCTCGCGCCGATGGCCGGGATCACCAACGTCGGCTTCCGCCGGCTCTGCCGGGAGCAGGGCGGCGGCATCTACGTCTGCGAGATGATCACCACCCGGGCGCTGGTCGAGCGGAACCCGAAGACGCTGCGCATGATCGCCTTCGGTGCGGACGAGCAGCCGCGCAGCCTCCAGCTCTACGGCACCGACCCGGAGATCACCGCCGCCGCCGTGCGGATCGTGGTCGAGAAGAACCTCGCCGATCACATCGACCTCAACTTCGGCTGCCCGGTCCCCAAGGTCACCCGGCGCGGTGGCGGCTCGGCCCTGCCGTGGCGGCGCCGGCTCTTCGCCCGGCTGGTCCGGGCCGCGGTGGACGCCGCGTCCCCGGCCGGGGTGCCGGTCACCGTGAAGATGCGCAAGGGCATCGACGACGACCACCTGACGTACGTCGAGGCGGGGCTCGCCGCCCAGGACGCCGGCGTCGCCGCGGTCGCCCTGCACGGGCGTACGGCCGCGCAGCGCTATTCGGGCACCGCCGACTGGGACGCCATCGCCACCCTCAAGCAGGCGCTCGACGTGCCGGTGCTGGGCAACGGCGACATCTGGGAGGCCGACGACGCGCTGCGGATGGTCGCCCACACCGGCGTCGACGGCGTGGTGATCGGGCGCGGCTGCCTGGGCCGGCCGTGGCTCTTCGCCGACCTGGAGGCCGCCTTCAACGGGCGCACCGAGCGGCGGCTGCCCAACCTCGGCGAGGTGGCGGCGACCATGCGGCGGCACGCCGAGCTGCTGGTCGACCAGTTCGTGGCCGGCGCCCGCAACCCGGCCCGGGGCGAGCGCGACGGCTGCACCGACTTCCGCAAGCACGTCGCCTGGTACCTCAAGGGCTTCCCGATCGGCAGCGAGCTGCGCCGCTCGCTCGCGATGATCGACAGCCTGGCCCAGCTCGACGACCTGCTCGGCAAGCTCGACCCGACCGTGCCGTTCCCGGTGGAGACCCTGGGCCAGCCGCGCGGCCGGACCAACTCCCCGGGCAAGGTCTTCCTGCCCGACGGCTGGCTGGCCAGCCGCGACGACGACACCCCGCCGGACGGCGCCGAGCTGGACGACTCCGGCGGCTGACCGCGGTCAGCCGTCCGTCGAGGTGGGCGTCGAGGGCGCGGGCGGCCATGGCGGTGAGGTCGAGGTTGCCAGGGCCTGCCGCGCGGCGAGTCCGATCCACGCCACCCCGGTGTAGAGGGCGACCCGCTCGAACAGGCCGCTGGGCGCCCCCGGCAGGGTGCCCGCGAAGTCCAGGCCGGCCAGCACGGAGCAGGTCACGAACGCGGTGACGACCACCGCGGTGGCCGCCCGGCCGGCGGTCTGCCACGCGGTGCCGTGGCCGGCCCGTCGCAGGTCCCGCCCGAGCAGCCAGGCGGAGGCCGACATCGCGCCGACGACGATCGCCCCGGCGAGGTCGTGCACGGTGCCGTGCCAGCTGTGCGTCGCGGGCGCGCCGGGCGGGTAGCCCAGGCCGGCATCGATCGGGAAGGTCGCCGCCACGAGCAGGGCAAGGCCGGCGACGGCCACCGTACGCCAGCTCCACGCGACGGGCCGCCGGTGGCGGTCTGCTTGGCGGAGGCCTGCGGCGGTCCCTCGATCGTTCGCTGCCTGGCGGACGTCGGCAGTGGCGTGGCGGTGGTTCGCTGCCTGGCGGAGGCCTGCGGCGATGACGGCGAGCAGAGCGGCGCAGACCGCGAGCTTGGCGACGCCGAGCCAGCCACGGTCACCGAGGCAGAGGTGGCTCACCCAGTGGCGGGCCGGCTGGTAACCGGGCCGGGTGAACGAGTCGGCCAGGTCGACACCGATGAAGACGAGCGGGGCGAGGGTGGCGGCCAGCCGGACGGTACGGGACATGCGCTGCTCCTCCCGGGATCCAGTCGCCTGCGAACAGCGTTCGCAGGCGCTGCTCATCGTCGCATCGTGCGAACGGTGTTCGCAAGCTCCGGGCTCACTAAGCTGGGATCCCTCGCGCTGTCGACCAGGCGGGAGGCCGGAGCAGGATCGGAGGACGGGTGGGACAGTCGGCGGCGCGCCCCGCGCTGACCCGGGTGGCGATCGTCGACACGGCGCTGGAACTGATCGGCCGCTCCGGTGTCGAAGCGGTCAGCATGCGGACGGTCGCCGACGCGTTCGGCACCGGACCGGCGTCGATCTACCGGCACGTCTCCGGCAAGGGCGAGCTCCTGGATCTGGCTCTCGACCGGGTGCTCGCGGAGGTGCGTACGCCCTCCAGCCCCGGGGGTGACTGGCGCCGGTCGCTGACCGAGCTGGCCGGCGAGGTGCGCCGCGCGTTGCTCGGCCACGGCGACATCGCCGCCGTGGCGTTGTCCGGGCGGCCGGTCGGTGACAACTCGTTCCGCATCGCCGAGACGCTGCTGGCGATCCTGCGTACGGCCGGATTCCCCGACGAGGTCTGCGCCTGGGCGTTGGACCGGCTCTCGCTCTACGTCACCGCGGACGCGCTGGACACCGCGCGTAGGCGGCTCGCCGGGCGGGGCGACGCCGAGTCGGTGGCTCGGCACTGGTCGCTGGTCGCGGAGCGCTACCGCAGCCTGCCGCCGGAGGCGTTTCCGCACACCACGGCCCTGCAGGGTGCCCTGTTCGAGGGCGATCCGGAGGACCGGTTCACGCTCGGACTGGAGGTCTTCCTCGACGGGCTCGCCGCGCGACGGCGCAGATGACAAAGGGCCCGACCCCGGGTGGGGTCGGG
>NZ_JBSSLX010000315.1:0-4821 GCF_053890995.1 Micromonospora sp. I033
GGGCGGCGCGGGCAGGGGGGGGCCACCCCCCCCCCCCGCCCCCACCGCCCGCCGCCGCTCCCCACCAGCCCGGCTACGGGGCCGTGCCGCCGCCCCCGCCGCCGCCGCCCGGCCACAGCTACCCGCAACCCGCGTACGGCCACGGCCAGGAGCACTACGGCTACCACGGCCACTACCGCCGCAAGAAGCACCACGGCTTCCTCGGCGAACTCTTCGACTGACCGTCGGCACGCCGGGCCGGCGACCCACCGGCCCGGCGGCGCGGCCGTGCCGACTCCGCCACACCGTGGCAGGCTGCACGACATGACCGCGATCCGGCAGCACGAGGCGCTGGCGCAGGCGTACGACGGCATCACCGCCGTCGTCACCCCACTCGACGACGCCGGCCTGCAACGACCCACCCGCTGCCGGGGCTGGCTCGTCGCCGACCTGCTCTTCCACGTGCTCTGCGACGCGCAACGGGCGCTGGTCGCCCTCGCCAGCCCGGCACCGGGTCCGGCCGACGTGGACGACGTCAGCTACTGGCGCGCGTTCACCCCCGGCGGCGACGACGACGCGAGCGTGAAGCACGCCTGGTGGGCCCGCCGCTCCGCAGCCGCGTTCGACCGGCCCAGCGGCGTGGTGCGCATCTGGTCCGACACCGCGCCCGCCGCCGTCCGGGCGGCCGCCGCCGCCGACCCCGACGGGCACGTGACCACGCAGGGGCACGTGCTGCGCGTACCCGATTTCCTCGCCACCCTGACCACCGAGGCGGTCATCCACCACCTCGACCTCGTGGTGGACCTGCCGGACGCCCCGCTCCCCGCCGAGGCCCCCACCCGGGTGGCGGTGGCCACCGTGGACGGGCTGCTCAGCGACGAGGCGGTCCGGCCCACCGGCTGGGACGACCGGGACTACCTGCTCAAGGCCACCGGCCGGGTGCCGCTCACCGACCGCGACCGGCTGGAACTGGGCGAGGCCGCCGGCTGGTTCCCCCTGCTGGGTTGACGCCAGACGCGATCGATGATGCGCCCTCGCGGGGCCGCGCGATCATTCGAGCGGCGATCTCGGCCTTACGGGCAAGCGCCGTTGCGGCACCCGCGTAGAGCAACGTGGCAATCCGCTCGGCCGGCCCACACGTGGTCCCTACCGTGAAGATGCTCCGGTGCGGCCGCACCGACAGGCCGGTTATTCCTTCGCCTCCGAGGAATGCCACGAACGCCTCCATCACGTGGCGCCGACCCACCAGTCTGAACTGGGCAAATGACCGAGTGCTCGGAGCAGGGCGCCGGTAGATGCCGAGCGAGCCGTCACCGTCGACGATGCCGCGCCAGAAGTCGCGTGAGACGACCAGGCGGTCGTCGAGAGCTTCCTTGTACCGACCGAACTCGGCCGCCAGCCGTTGGGAGCGCACGGAGAACTGGCATGACCCGTGGGTCAGACTCGTACGGGAGATGCTGTTGTCACAGCCCAGGTAGTTTCGGAGCGCCACCAGGTGGTCGCGGTCCCGCGCGGCCAGGCCGACAGAGATCTGGGGAAGGAGGCCCGGGCGGTAGCTGATACAGCCGTCGGCGAACAGGAACCCGATCCAGTAGCAGGTGTCCGGCTCGAAGCTGTCGAAGGCGTCATGCCGCAGGCCCTGTGACACCGACCTGATCTCGACGCCTCGACGGGTGACGAGACCACGAACGGACGGGGCCGTCACGCCGAAGTCAGCAGCGATCTGGCTGAGCGAGGCGCCAGCGAGAAACCTGTTCACGACCTCGGTTCTCTGGGCGTCCGTCAAGGCACCCACGCGACGGGGCGGCACCCCATTCCGACGGAGGACGGCTCGGATCGCTTGCCTCGTCACCCCGAAGCGCAGCCCGATGGCGGTGATGCTCTCGCCGCTGGTCGCACAGCCGAGGATCTCCTCCTGCTCGCCAGGAGTCAGCCGGCGGCGACCCGCGGTCATACGATGGCCATGTCCACGAAGCGCGACAGGTGGAGTTGAGCCGCCACGGTCACCGTGTCGGTCGGGCCATTCCGGTGCTTGGCGATTATGAAGTCCGCCTCCCCGGCCCGCGGCGACTCCTTGTCGTAGTAGTCGTCGCGGTGCAGCAGGATGACCACGTCGGCGTCCTGCTCGATCGAGCCGGACTCACGCAGGTCGGACAGCTGGGGCCGCTTGTCGGTGCGCTGCTCGGGCCCACGGTTGAGCTGGCTGACCGCGATCACCGGGCACTCGACCTCCTTGGCGAGCAGCTTCAGGCCACGGGACAGGTCCGCGACCTCCTGCTGCCGGCTCTCGGTGCGCTTCGGCGAGGTCATGAGCTGGAGATAGTCGACCACGATCAGCTTGAGGTCGTGCTTCTGCTTGAGTCGCCGCGCCTTCGCCCGGATCTCCATGAGGTTCATGCTCGGCGTGTCGTCGACGAAGAGCGGCGCCTCGCTGATCTCACCCATGCAGCGGGCCAGCTTGGTCCAGTCGTCGTCGGAGAGCTGGCCGCTGCGCAGCACGTGCAGCGGCACGCGAGCCTCGGCCGAGAGGAGTCGCATGACGATCTCGACCTTGCTCATTTCCAGCGAGAAGATCGCCGACGCCTGGTTGGCGCGAATAGCAGCATTTCGGGCAAAGTCCATAGATGCGGTCGATTTGCCCAGGCCCGGCCGGCCGGCCACGATGATGAGCTGCCCCGCGTGCAGGCCGTTGAGCAGGCGGTCGAGGTCGCTGAACCCGGTCGGCACACCGGTCATCACCCCGCCCTGCGCGCCCACCGCCTCGATCTCGTCGAGCGTGGGCTGCAGCATGTCGGCCAGGACGGCGAAGTCCTCGCTGACCCGCTTCTCGGTCACCTCGTAGACGGCCTGCTGGGCGAGGTCGACGACGTCGTCGACGTCGCGGCTGCCGCCCTGGCCGGTGCCGTAGCCGAGCTGGACGATCCTGGTGCCGGCCTCGACCAGCCGGCGGAGCACCGCCCGCTCGCCGACGATGCGGGCGTAGTACGCCGCGTTGGCGGCGGTGGGGACGCTGGCGATCAGCGTGTGCAGGTAGGGCGCGCCGCCGATCCGGGCCAGGTCGCCGGAGTCGGCGAGCGCGGCGGCCACGGTGATCGGGTCGGCGGGTTCTCCGCGGCCGTAGATGTCGAGGATCGCGTCGAAGATGGTGGCGTGCACCGGGCGGTAGAAGTCGTTCGACTTGAGGATCTCGACGACGTCGGCGATGGCGTCCTTGGAGAGCAGCATGCCGCCGAGGACGCACTGCTCGGCGGCCACGTCCTGCGGCGGGGTCTTCTCGAACTGGCCGTCCCGCTGCGCCGGTGCGGGCGGTTGGCCCCCGGCCCGTTCCGAGCGCGTCTCGTCGGTGACCGACACGGGTCCCCCCTTGCTGCGTCGGATCGGATCCAGCTCTACCGCCGGGGTATGACAACTTCCGACGACCCTCCGGTCGATCGGGGGCCATCGCCCGGACGGTCGGGGGACCACGATACGGACACCGAGGTCAGCCGCTCAACAGCACCGGTGGATGAGCCTCGGGACAACCTGTGGACGCCGGTGGACGAGCATGTGCGCAGGGTGTGCACAGGGTGTGGATAAGTGATGGCGAATTCCGGCCCACTCGGCTGTGACCTGCGGTTTTGCAATCCCCACCCTGTGGACGGAAGATTTCGGGTCGAGCTTCGGCGCCGTTCGTCCCGTACTATCTCTGCGAACGGCTACACCTGGACAGCGGATTGCACTTTCGGTTGAGAAGGGTCACGCTCCGGCCGTGAGACACCGGGACTGGGGAAGCGGGGAGGGCAGCCCGCGCGAGCGCCGGCCGAGCGCCTCCTGGGACGCTCCCGCCGATCCGCTCCCGGTCGAGTGGTCCGCCCCTGAGCGCTACGGCACGCCGAGCCGCCGGCGCGCGGTCGAGCGCGGGCAGGGCGAGCCGGTCGACGCCTATCTTCCCCGGTGGGCGCTGGAGTCCGGGATCCGCCGGGCGGACGGCGGGGGCCGGCACGCCGCGCCCGACGACGAGGACGTCGAGCCGCCGCACGCGGGCGAGGGCCGGCGCGCGGACGCCGGCCGGCGCTGGGAGGACGACCGCCGGGACCTGCGGGCCATCGGCGTCGGACCGGCGTCGGAGCACACCGCCGAGTGGACCCTGGACACCCCGCAGGAGCAGGGGTACGTGGGCAGCCGGCGCGCCGACGGGATCGAGGGTGAGCCCGTCTCGGGGGTGGCCCCGCGGAGCCGGCCGCGTCGCGCGGCGACCCGGCGACCGCAGGTGACCTGGTCGGGGCTGGAGGATGCGCCCGCGACGGCCGACGACGGTGACCGGTGGGGTGCCGACCGGCCGACCCGGCGGAGCCGGCGCGCGGCGGCGGATTCCTGGTCGCGGCCGGCGGTGGACCCGTGGGAGCGCAGCCGGACGGCCGAGCCGGATCCGGCGGAGCAGCCGGCGGTCGACCCGTGGGACGCGTCGGGCGTGCACGCCTGGGGCCGGTCCGCGCCCGCCGGCCGGTGGGAACAGGCGGAGAGCCGGTGGGACCGGACGGAGCGGACCGGCGAGTGGGACCGGTTCACGGACACCGGCCAGTGGGACCGCTACGCCGAACCGGGCCGGTCGGACCGGGCCCGGGAGACCGGCGCCTGGGACCGGTACGCGGAGGTCGACCCGTGGGACCGGACGGCCCCGCCGACCCCGGCCCGGGAGGGTTGGGCGTCGCCCGAGCGGGCCGAGGAGTTCTGGTCCGGCACGCGGCTGGCCGGGGACGATCCGCGGTGGACGGAGACGCCGTCCTCGGCCCCGCGGTCGCCGATGGTCGCCTACACCGCGCCGCGGCCGGCGCCACGTCGCCGGCCGGTGGAGCCGGTGGG
>NZ_JBSSLX010000316.1:0-4816 GCF_053890995.1 Micromonospora sp. I033
CCGGGTGCCCACCTGCCAGTCCTGACCCGGTCGGCGGCCCCGTCCCGGTGGCCGGCGCCACCCGGACGGGTTCATCTTCGGCCCGGAACCGCCCGATCGGCGCGGAACCGGGCACCGGGTTGGTGGGGCACCCCGCCGGCCAGGCACACTGGACCACCATGTCGCCGTTCACGCCCTCGCTCCGGCTGCACGATCGGTACGTCCTGCGCGAGCGCATCGGGCTCGGCGGGATGTCCGAGGTGTGGCGCGCCGACGACGAGGTCCTGCACCGCCCCGTCGCGGTGAAGGCCCTCGCCACGCAGCTCGCCGCCGACCCGCAGCTGCGCGCCACCATCCAGCGCGAGGCCCGGGCCGCGGCGCGGCTCACCCACCCGCACGTGACCCAGGTGTACGACTACGGCGAGGCCGGCCTCCCCGACGGCTCGGTGGTGCCCTACCTGGTGATGGAGCTGGTGGAGGGACGCACCCTCGCCGACCGGCTGACCAATGGCCCGCTTCCCTGGCCGGAGGCCGTCCGACTGGCCGGGCAGATCGCGGCCGCCCTCGCCGCCGCACACCGCATCGGCGTGGTGCACCGCGACATCAAGCCGGGCAACGTGATGCTCACCGAGACCGGGGCGAAGGTGCTCGACTTCGGCATCGCCACCCTGGCCGGGCCGCGGCACCCGCTCGCCGGGCAGACGGGCGAGCTGCTGATGGGCACCCCCGCCTACTTCGCGCCGGAGCGGATGACCCCGGGCCCGGCGAACCCGGCCAGCGACGTGTACGCCCTCGGCGCCCTGCTCTACCGCACCCTCAGCGGGCGCGCCCCGCTGCCCGTGCAGACCTGGGACGACGTGCTCGACGTGCGGGACAACCGGCCCCCGGTGCCGCCGCTGCGCATCCCCGGGCTGCCCGCCGACGTCGCCGACCTCACCCTGGCCTGCCTGGCCGTGGACCCGGCGCGGCGGCCCACCGCCGCCCAGCTCGCCACTCGGCTCGGCGCCGGCCAGCCGGCCGACCCGCCGACCGCGATCCTGCCCACGGTGTCCCGGCCGGAGCACCCGCCGACGCTGATCGAAAGGGCTCCCCGCCCGGTCCCACCGCCGCCCGCCTGGCCGGCCGGCCGGTCGAACCGGCTCATCGGAGCGCTGGTCGCCGCCGGGGTGGTGCTGCTGCTCGCCCTGGTCGGCACGCTCCTGCTCGACGACAACCCCGACACCCCGACCGGCACCGGGCCGGTCGCCGGCCCGTCGACGGGCACGACGCCCACGGAGGAGCCGTCCCCGTCGGCGCCGGCCACCTCCGGGCCGGCCAGCACCCGGCCGGCGCCGGTCACCCTGCGCCAGCTCGCCGGGCAGTTCGCCGACGTGGTCGACCAGGCGGTGGCGGACGGCCGGATCGACCGGAAGACCGCGAACGACCTGCGCGAGAAGGCCGCCGAGCTGGACCGGGGCAAGCCCCGGGACCGGGTGAAGCGCGTGGAGGACCTGCGCGAGCGGATCGACGACATGGCCGAGGACGGCAAGCTCGACGACGCCACGGCCACCGCCCTCCAGGACCTGCTCGACGCGTACGCGGGGCTGCGCGGGGACGGCCGGGGCGAGGGCTGAGCCGCCGCCCGGCTCAGGCCAGCCGCACCGGGTCACCCGTCCGCACCCGACCGGCGCGGACCACCTGCGCGTACGCGCCGACGCAGGGCTGCGGCGCCAGGCCGTCCAGCGGCACCACCCGGTTGAGGCGGGCCGGGACGCGCAGCGCCTCCGGGTCGCGGGGGAGCGGACCGTGCGCCAGGGTCGGCACCGCGCAGCGGGGCGTGCGGGCCAGCACCCGCAGCACCAGCTCGGGACCGATCCGCAGCTCCCGGCCCGGCCAGTCGTTCTCCTCGAATCCGGCACCGTCGGTGTCCAGCACCAGGTTCGGCCGGTAGCGCACCGGGTCCACCGTGCCCGACGGCAGCTCCGCCCCGATCCGCCGCAGCGTCGCGGTGGTCAGCAGGTGCACCGGGGCGAAGTCGACGAAGCCGCCGGGCGGCGCGGCTGCCCCGAGCCGCCCCTCGTCCACCGGCACGGGCACCGCCACCCCCGCGGCGAGCACCTCCTCGGGGCGGGACCGTTCGAGCACCGCGTCCGGCGGCGGGGTGCTGATCAGTGTCACCGGCGCCCCGAGCAGCGCGGAGAGCACGTCGTCCACCCCGTCGTCGCCGGCCCCGACGACGCGGCCGTCGGGCAGCGCGATCCGGACCCCGGCGTCGACGCCGCTGGCCCGCAACGTGGTCAGCGCCCGCCACCGGTACGGGTTCTTCGCGCTCGCCACCCGCCCCGTCTCCCGGTGCAGCAGGGCGAGCCGCCGGTCCCCGGCCAGCCCGGCCCCGTCCACGGCCACCTCGTCCAGCTCCTCGCCCAGCAGCGACTTCACCGGGTAGCGCCGGATGCCCGCCAGCCGCCCGCTCACCGGCCGGCCGCCCGGACCGTCGCCTCGACCAGGGCGGCCGCCTCGGGCAGCCGGGCGGTCTCGAGCGGCCCCAGTCCGCACCGCCGCGCAACGGCCTGCGGCGCCGGCGCCAGCGGCCCCGCCTCGGCCACGTACGCCGACAGCAGCTCGCCCGCCGCCGCCCGCAGCGGGAGCGAGGGGTCCACCGCGGCCTCCGCGATGATCAGCGCGGTCATCGCCCGGTCCAGTGCGGGCGGCCCCTCGGTGGCGGTGGCCCAGTCGATGACGACCGGGCCGGCGGGCGTGAGGAGCACGTTCTCCGCGTGCAGGTCGAGGTGCAGGAGTCGGACCGCGCGGTCGGCCGACCGGAGGGCCGGCAGCGCGTGCAGCCGGGCGTGCAGGTCGACGAGCAGCCGCGCCACGGTCCGGAGCGTCACGTCGCCGGCGACGAACGCCTCGACCAGGGTCGGGCCGGCAACCCGTTCGAGCACCAGGTCCGGACCGTCGGCGTGGTGCACCCGGGGCACCGGGTAGCCGGCGGCGTGCAGGTGGCGCATCACCTCGGCCTCGGCGCGCACGTCACCACCCGACCGGTAGCGGCGCAGCACCCGGCCGCCGGCCAGGGCGTACACGTCGGCGGTCCGGCCGGAGGCCAGGGGAGCGGTCGCCACGGGCTTCCTCCCTCCCGGGGCCGGCGGACCCCACCGCGCCACCCTAGGTGACCGGTCCGGCGCCGGGGCGTCCGTCCTCAATGGAGAACCGCCGCGACCAGTTCGCCGGTGCCCGTCCCGGCCCGGGCCACCGCCGAACCGGCCGGCGACCAGATCCCCGAACCCCCGGCCGCCCGCGAGTAGCCGCCACCGGTGGCGCCGGCGAAGCTGGCCACCGCCACCCACAAGCCGTGTGCGGTGGCGATCCGGCGGGCGCGTTCCTCCGGCACCGCCGCGTCCTCGGCCGACTCCAGCACGCCGGCCACATAGGCGTCCGCACCCCCGGCGACCGTCGCGGCGGCGTGCGCCGCGACGCCGGTGTCCCGGCCGACCGCCAGGCCCAGCCGCCAACCGTCCACCTCGAGCACCGCCGGCTCCGGCCCCGGCCGGAAATGCTGCGGCTCCGCGCCACCCAGCCACATCTTCCGGTACGCCACCCGGGCGCCGTCGCCGTCCACCGCCAGGACCGCGATGTGCCGCCCCACCACCGGCGCGCCCGCCAGCGCCAGGGCACCGCTGTCGGCGCAGGCCGCGACCAGGGGCGCGAGCCGGGCGTCGGCCGGGTCCAGCGGGGCCGCGTCCAACTCGTAGCCGGTGAGCGACAGCTCAGGGAAGACGACCACCCGCGCTCCGGCGACCCGGACCGCGGCGGCGTGCCGCTCGGCGTTGCCGGTGACGTCGTGCGAGCGGCAGAGCGGCTGGGCGACGGCCAGGCGCAGCGGCGTACGCATGCCCCGCAGCGTACTGGGCACCGCTTTCCGTGGTCGCCGGTCGTATCGCCTCGTAACGTTGTCGGATGATCGGAAACGCACAGCTCCTCGCCGGCCCCCGGGTGGCGGCTCCGCGCGCCGCCGAGCCGGCCGGCGAAGGACCCGTCGGTTGGGTCACCGGCCTGGTCGAACGGCTCGGCGGCCCGGGCGCCGGTCTCGCGGTGGCCCTGGAGAACCTCTTCCCGCCCATCCCCAGCGAGGTGATCCTGCCGCTGGCCGGGTTCACCGCCAGCCAGGGGCGGATGAGCCTGGTCGGGGCGATCGCGTGGACCACCCTCGGGTCGGTGCTGGGGGCACTGGCCCTCTACTACGTGGGCGCGGCCCTGGGCCGGGACCGGATGCGCGCCCTGGTCGGCCGGCTGCCGCTGGTCAAGTTGACGGACGTCGACCGCACCGAGGCGTGGTTCCTCCGGCACGGCGTCAAGGCCGTGTTCTTCGGCCGGATGATTCCGATCTTCCGCAGTCTCATCTCCATCCCGGCCGGCGTGGAACGGATGCCCGTGCCGGTCTTCCTGCTCTTCACCGCGCTGGGCAGCCTCATCTGGAACAGCGCCTTCGTGCTCGCCGGCTACCTGCTCGGCGAGAACTGGCACGTCGTCGAGACGTACGTCGGGACGCTGCAGAAGGGCGTCATCGTGGTCTGCGTCGGCGCGGTCGGCTGGTTCGTGGTCAGCCGGGTACGCCGGTCGCGCCGCCGCCGTCCCGCCCCCGCGGAGCCGGCCCGCGGCACCCTGTACCGGGGCGGCTGGTGGGTCCCCGAGGAGCCCGACGACCGCTGACCGCAGAGCAAAGGCGGCTGAGCAGGTGGGCTGGTGCTGGCCGGGGTCCAGGCAACTCGGACCTGGGGGTGAATGTCCGGTTCGCGCCGGACCGTGGGCAGTGAGTGGAACGCTATGTGTGTCTCCGGGGCCGGGATACACCCAT
>NZ_JBSSLX010000317.1:0-4632 GCF_053890995.1 Micromonospora sp. I033
CGTCCTCGTCCTGGGTGGTCCGGGCCCGGTGCCCGGCGCTGCCGCGCGCCGACCGGGTGGGGTCGAGGAAGACGTACGCGATCTCCGGGAACCGGCCGGTGAGCCGCCGCTCGGCCTCGTCGGCGGCGTCCTCGATGTCGGCGCCGGTGGCGTCGTCCCGGAAGTCGACCTTGGCGGCGACCAGGATGTCCTCCGGCCCGAGGAACATGGTCATCAGGGTGTCGATCCGGTCCACCGCCGGCAGCCCGGCCAGCTCGTGCTCGATCTGCCGGTGCACCCGGTCGGACACCGCCCGGCCGACCAGCAGCGAGATGTTGCTGCGGGCCAGGATGCCGGCGACCACCAGCAGCAGCACGCCGATGAGGATCGAGGCCACGCCGTCGTAGAGCTCGTCGCCGGTGAGGTGGGACAGGGCGAGCCCGGCGGCGGCGAGCAGCAGGCCGATCAGGGCGGCGCTGTCCTCCAGGAAGACCGCCTTGACCGTGGTGTCGGCGGTCAGCCGCAGGTAGCGGCGCGGGGTGGCCCGCCAGCGCCGGGATTCCCGGCGCACCTGCCGGACGGCCCGGGCCAGCGAGACCGACTCGATGGCGAACGAGATCGCCAGCACGACGTACGAGGTCAGGTAGTTGCCGGTGTGCTCGTGCACGAGGATCGTGGTGACGCCGTGGGTGATGGCGAAGCCGGCGCCGACCACGAAGGTGAACAGCGCGGCGAGGAACGCCCAGACGTAGCTCTCCTTGCCGTACCCGAAGGGGTGCCGGGGGTCGG
The DNA here is from genome assembly GCF_053890995.1 of Micromonospora sp. I033. Lineage (NCBI taxonomy): Bacteria > Bacillati > Actinomycetota > Actinomycetes > Micromonosporales > Micromonosporaceae > Micromonospora > Micromonospora sp. I033. The sequence goes on from NZ_JBSSLX010000317.1 coordinate 769, forward strand.
CGGGCCGCGCCCCGCGGCGCAGCGCCAGGTAGAGCAGCACCTCGGTGGTGGTGTCGGCGACCGAGTGGGCGGCCTCGGAGAGCATCGCCGCGGAGCCGGAGAGCAGGCCCGCGATCAGCTTGGCGACCGCGATGGCGAGGTTGGCCGCGCCGGCCACCACGACGGTGCCCACGCTCTCGCTCTTGACCTCCGCCTGCGCCATGGGCTCACCCTATGGCCGCCGTCGGCCCGCCGCCGGGCGAGCGACGCGGCCCCGGGGCGGTGTGGTCCGGATCGCTCCCGCGCGGGACTCCCGCGCGCCGCGCCCGCGCGGGTGCGCGCTGCGGACGTGCGGGCTGCTAGCGTTTCCCACGTGTCGCGGACCCGTACCGAACGCCTGGTCAACCTGGTGATCTGTCTGCTGTCCACGCGACGGTTCCTGACCGCCGCGCAGATCGCCGCGACCGTGCCCGGCTACGAGCACGATCCGGACGACGCCAAGGACCACGAGGCGTTCCAGCGCAAGTTCGAGCGGGACAAGGCCGAGCTGCGGGAGCTCGGGGTGCCGTTGGAGACCGGCACGGCCAGCGTCTTCGACGCCGAGCCGGGCTACCGGATCGCACCTCGCGAGTACGCGCTGCCCGACATCCCCCTCGAACCGGACGAGGCCGCCGCCGTGGGCATCGCGGCGCGGCTGTGGCAGCACGCCGGCCTGGCCGCCGCCGCCTCGTCGGGTCTGGCGAAGCTGCGGGCCGCCGGCATCGACGTGGACCCGCAGGCCACGCTCGGCCTGGAGCCGATGGTCACGGTCGACCCGGGGTTCGCGCCGCTGACCGCCGCCGCGCGGGACCGGCGGGAGGTCAACTTCGACTACCGGGTGCCCGACCGGGACGCTCCGACCCGCCGCCGGCTCCAGCCGTGGGGTGTGGTCTGCTGGCGCGGCCGCTGGTACGTGGTCGGTCACGACCTGGACCGGGCGGCGACCCGCTGCTTCCGGCTCTCCCGCGTGGTCGGCACGGTCCGGGTGACCGGCCAGCCCGGGGCGTACGAGCCGCCCGCCGGGGTGGACCTGATCAGCCACGTGGCCCGCTGGTCCGGGCCGGTGGAGCGGACCGGCCGGGCCACCGTGCTGGTCGCCCCGGGCCGCGCCGCGGGGCTGCGCCGCTGGGCGGTGGAGACCCACGCCGGGCCCGACGGCGACCAGCTGGTCCTGCCGTACGCCGACGCCGACTACCTGGCCGGCCAGATCGTCGGCTACGGCCCGGACGTGCGGGTGCTGGAGCCGCCGGAGGTCCGTGAGGCGGTCATCCAGCGGCTGAAGGAGATCGCCGCCCGCCACGACGACCTGGCCGTGGCCGGAGGTGCCCGGTGACCCGCCCGGCGGCCCGCGGTGGCCGCGCCTCGGCGGACCGGCTGGCCCGGCTGCTCAACCTGGTGCCCTACCTGCTGGCCCGCCCCGGCATCGAGATCGCCGAGGCGGCCCACGACCTGGGGGTGACCGAGAAGCAGCTCCGCGAGGACCTGGAGCTGCTCTGGGTGTGCGGGCTGCCCGGTTACGGCCCCGGTGACCTGATCGACATGGCGTTCGACGGCGACCGGGTGACCATCACCTACGACGCCGGCATCGACCGCCCGCTCCGGCTCACCCCGGACGAGGCGCTGGCCCTGGTGGTGGCGCTGCGGATGCTCGCCGAGACGCCCGGGGTGGCCAACCGGGAGGCCGTCGAGCGGGCGCTCGCCAAGATCGAGAGCGCGGCCGGTGACCTGGCCGGCGCCCCGGTCGAGGTGCGGCTGCCCGGCGACACGGCCCGGGTCCGCGAGCTGCGCGCCGCCGTGGAGCGCGGCCGGGCGTTGCGGATCACCTACTACACCGCCGCGCGGGACGAGACCACCGAGCGGACCATCGACCCGCTGCGGATGCTGATGGTCGGCGGCCGGGCGTACGTGGAGGCGTGGTGCCGCCGGGCCGAGGCGGTCCGGCTGTTCCGGGCCGACCGGATCGACGCCGTCACCGAGCTGGCCGAGCAGGCCGTGGTGCCGCCGCAGGCCCGCCCGCACGACCTCAGCGACGGTGTGTTCCGCCCCTCGCCGGACCTGCCGCTGATCACCCTGCGGATCGGCCGGGGCGAGCGGTGGATCACCGAGTACTACCCGTGCGAGCGGGTCGAGGCCGACGGCGAGCAGTGGCTGGTGTCGCTGCGGGTCACCGACCTGGGCTGGGCCCGCCGGTTCGTGCTCGGGCTCGGGCCGGACGTGACGGTGGTCGCGCCGACCGAGCTGGCCGAGCAGGTCCGGGCCCAGGCGGTCGCCGCGCTGGACGCGTACGCCACCCCGGTCGACCGCGCCGATCCGGCGGTGGCCGGCCTCAGCCAGTAGGCTGACCGCCGTGGTGACGTGGATCGTGCTCGGGGTCGTGCTGTTCGCGCTGGTCGTGCTGGCCCTGGCGGTCCGTCCGGTGCTGGCGCGGCTGCCCCGGCTGCGCCGCACGGCGCTGGCCCTGCAGCGGCGCCAGGCCGAGGCGGAGTCGCTGCGCTCGGCCGCCGAGGAACTCCAGGCGCGGGCCGAGTCGCTCCAGGAGCGGGTGGGCGTGGCGCAGGAACGGATGACGTTGATCAAGGCCAGGCGCGGGAAGTGATCGACGGCGGTCGGTCCGCTGCGCGATAGCTGCGCGTTCGCGGCCGGATCCGCGCACGATTGCGCCCCCGTGGGTGGTTGACGGGACACTCCGGGTTGGCCGAGACTTCACCGACCAGGCCCGTAACCGGGGGCCCGGCAGGGTGGCAACCGCCTTCGACGCACGTACGATGGGCTCCGACCACCCCTCACCGACACAGAGCGACTGGAGCTTCCCATGGGTGCCCTCAAGCCGTGGCACATCGCCGTACTCGTGGTCGTGCTGATCCTGCTCTTCGGCGCGAAGCGGCTCCCCGACGCGGCCCGCTCGCTGGGCCGCTCGCTGCGGATCATCAAGGCCGAGACCAAGAGCCTGCACGACGACGACCGTGACCTGGCCGAGAAGGCCGACGCGCAGACCGGCTACCAGCCGCTGCCGCCGCAGCAGCAGGTCGCGCAGCCGCAGCAGCCGGTCGCCCCGCCGGTCGACCCGGTGCAGCGCGTCCGCGAGAACTGATCCGAGAGGGCCCCACCACCGTGGCCTTCGGGTTGAAGAAGCGCGGCCCGAGCACGTTCGAGCGGGCCGCCGACGGCTCGATGACGCTCATCGAGCACTTCCGTGAGCTGCGCAACCGGCTGTTCCGCGCGTCCCTGGCGATCCTGGTCGGCTTCGGCTTCGGCGTCTGGCTCTCCGGCCGGGTCCTGCACGTGCTGCAGATGCCCTACTGCAACCTGCCGAAGGCGCGGCTCGCCAACGGCGACTGCAACTTCGTCCAGCTCGGCCCGGCCGACCTGTTCCTGTTGCAGATGAAGGTCGCGCTCTGGGTCGGCCTGATCATCGCGGCGCCGATCTGGCTCTACCAGCTCTGGGCGTTCATCGCGCCGGGCCTGCACCGGCACGAGCGGAGGTACGCCTACTTCTTCACCGCCCTGGCCGCGCCGCTGTTCGCGGCCGGCGCGGTGCTGGCGTTCTTCGTCACCTCCAAGGGCCTGGAGTTCCTGCTCAACGTCTCCGGCGGCGGCGACGTCACCACGACACTCGACATCACCCGCTACATCGGGTTCGTCACGAACCTGATCCTGCTGTTCGGGGTGGCGTTCGAGTTCCCGCTGATCGTGCTGATGCTCAACTTCGTCGGGCTGGCCAGCGCCAAGCGCCTGCTGAGCTGGTGGCGGGTGGCGATCTTCGTGTTCTTCGCGTTCTCCGCGGTGGTCACGCCGACGCCCGACCCGTTCGGCATGACGGCGCTGGCGATCTGCCTCTCCGCGCTC
>NZ_JBSSLX010000318.1:0-4598 GCF_053890995.1 Micromonospora sp. I033
CCGGAAGGTGGCCGCCCGATGACCACGATCAGCGCGGAGCCCCGCACCAGCAGCCCCCCGGCTGGCCGGCCGCGCCGCAGACGTATTACCCCGGTCCGGTCCAGCCGCCGGCCACCCCGACCGCGAAGCGGATCCCGGAGGACCTGCCGTTCGTGGTCCGGCCGAGCCTGGGCAAGCGGGCGCTGACCCTCGGGTTGGTGACGCTGGTGGTCGGGCTGGTGATCGCCTGTCCGATCGGCCTGGCCGCGTCCTCCGAGAGCGGCGGCGCCGGACTGCTCTTCATCGTTCCGGTGGTGATGCTCGTCTTCGCCGTGCCGGTCGGCCTCCAGCTCTGGCTGGTCTCCTCCGGCGGCCCGGTGCTCGCGCTGGGGCCGGCGGGCCTGTGGATCAAGACGCGGCCGACCCGGGGGCAGGCGATCTGGCTGCCGTGGGAGGCGATCGAGCGGATCTACCCGCGGCGCTGGGGGCTGGAGAAGATGCTCTGCGTGAAGCCGCGTGACCCGCGCGTCGGCAGCGGGCTGGGTGCGTTCACGGCGCTCGACTCCGGGATGCAGCAGGCCTTCTTCGGCACCGGCTTCACCGCCACGCTCAATCACGCCGACCGGAGCGAGGACGAGATCATGCGAGCCGTCGTCGGGTACGCGGCCGGTCGCTGTCGGGTGGGCTGACCCCGGCGCGACGCAGAGGTGGCTGTGCATTACCGCACACCGTGCACCCGCTCGGTTGCCGCCGGTTCCCATCTCGTTAGGCTGCGGCAAATGGCCTGTCTCATCTGATGACAGGCGTCAAACTGATTTTCCAACGCTGGTGGCGGCGCGACGGCGCGCCGCGGAGACGGGACGGGACGCGCAATCGTGGACCTGTACGAGTACCAGGGGCGGGACCTGTTCGAGCGGCACGGCTTGCCCGTGCTCGCCGGCGGCGTCGCCACTACCCCGGAGGAGGCCCGCGCGATCGCCGAGCGCCTCGGCGGCCGGGTTGTCGTCAAGGCGCAGGTTAAGGTCGGCGGCCGCGGCAAGGCCGGCGGCGTGAAGCTGGCCGAGGGCGCGGAGGAGACGGTGGCCCGGGCCACCGACATCCTCGGCATGGACATCAAGGGTCACACGGTCCACAAGGTCATGATCACGGTGACCGCGGACGTGGCCGAGGAGTACTACTTCTCGTACCTGCTCGACCGGGCGAACCGCACCTTCCTCTGCATCGCCAGCGTGGCCGGCGGCATGGACATCGAGCAGGTCGCCGCCGAGACCCCCGAGAAGGTCGTGAAGGCCCCGATCGACGCCAACACCGGCGTGGACGAGGCGAAGGCGCGGGAGATCGTGAGCGCGGCCGGCTTCCCGGCCGAGGTCGCCGACCAGGTGGTCGAGGTCGCGGTCAAGCTGTGGCAGGCGTTCGTCGCCGAGGACGCCACGCTGGTCGAGGTGAACCCGCTGGCCACGACCAAGGACGGCAAGCTGCTGCTGCTGGACGCCAAGGTCAGCCTGGACGAGAACGCCGCCTTCCGGCACCCGGACCACGAGGCCCTGGTCGACCAGGCGTCGGTGGACCCGCTGGAGCAGGCCGCCAAGGAGAAGGACCTCAACTACGTCAAGCTCGACGGCGAGGTCGGCATCATCGGCAACGGCGCGGGCCTGGTCATGTCCACCCTCGACGTGGTCGCGTACGCCGGTGAGCGGCACGGCGGCGTCAAGCCGGCCAACTTCCTCGACATCGGCGGCGGCGCGAGCGCCGAGGTGATGGCGAACGGCCTGGAGATCGTCCTCTCCGACCCGGCGGTGAAGAGCGTCTTCGTCAACGTCTTCGGCGGCATCACCGCCTGCGACGCGGTCGCCAACGGCATCGTGCAGGCGCTGGCGCTGCTCGAGCAGCGCGGCGAGAAGGCCACCAAGCCGCTCGTCGTCCGCCTCGACGGCAACAACGCCGAGGCCGGTCGGGCGATCCTCGACGGCGCGAACAACCCGCTGATCCAGCGGGTCGACACCATGGACGGCGCGGCCGAGCGGGCCGCCGAGCTGGCAGCTGCGGGGGTCTGACAATGGCTATCTGGCTGACCAAGGACTCCAAGGTCATCGTTCAGGGGATGACCGGTTCCGAGGGTTCCAAGCACACCCGGCGGATGCTCGCCGCCGGCACCAACGTCGTCGGCGGCGTCAACCCGCGCAAGGCGGGCCAGAAGGTCGACTTCGACGGCACCGAGCTGCCGGTCTTCGCGTCCGTCGCGGACGCCATGAAGGAGACCGGGGCGGACGTCACGGTCATCTTCGTGCCGCCGCAGTTCACCAAGGCCGCCGCGGTCGAGGCGATCGACGCCGGCATCGACCTGGCCGTGGTGATCACCGAGGGCGTGCCGGTGCACGACACCGCGGCGCTCTGGGCGTACAACGTGGCCAAGGGTGAGCGGACCCGGATCATCGGCCCGAACTGCCCGGGCATCGCCTCGCCGGGCGCGTCCAACGCCGGCATCATCCCGGCCGACATCACCGGCTCCGGCCGGATCGGCCTGGTCAGCAAGAGCGGCACGCTGACCTACCAGATGATGTACGAGCTGCGCGACATCGGCTTCTCCACCTGCGTCGGCATCGGTGGTGACCCGATCATCGGCACCACCCACATCGACGCCCTGGCCGCCTTCGAGGCGGACCCGGAGACCGAGGCGATCGTCATGATCGGTGAGATCGGCGGCGACGCGGAGGAGCGGGCGGCCGAGTTCATCAAGGCCAACGTCACCAAGCCGGTGGTCGGCTACATCGCCGGCTTCACGGCCCCGCCCGGCAAGACCATGGGCCACGCCGGCGCCATCATCTCCGGCTCGGCGGGCACCGCCGACGCCAAGAAGGCGGCGCTGGAGGCGGTCGGCGTGAAGGTCGGCAAGACCCCGACCGAGACCGCCAAGCTGATGCGGGAGATCATGTCCGGCCGCTGAGCGGTCCCGTGACGTGCCGAGGGGGTCGACCGGGTCCGGTCGGCCCCCTCACGCTTTCCTACCGGTACCAGTAGGGCGAGTAGTAGTTGCCCCGGGCCCGGATGAGCGCGCTGGCGATGAGGTTGATGACGCCGAACGCGATGGCCAGCCAGCCGAGCAGCGGCGACTTGCCGAAGCGCTTCGCGTCCCGGATCGACAGGTAGCCGAAGACGATGCCCAGGATGCCGCAGCAGATCAGGCCCGTGATGATCCCCAGGACGCCCCAGAGAGTCGTCCGGTCCCGACCGGCGGCCGGTGGCGGCGGGGGCGGCGGATACGGAGCGTTCACGGCTTCCTCCGAGCGGTCGGTGCCGCGACAGGAAAGGTCGCGTCCTGGGCCGAGGCTAAACCGGATCGAGGCCCCCGAACCGGTGGATCAGGGAACTCGCCGGGGTCCCGGGGCGGTATCGGACTGCCGTCTCCCGCGCGGCATGCCAGAGTAGAGCCGATGTCACGCGTCACCCCTGACCAGCCCCGCCGCCCCGCCGTCGAGGTCGCCGCCGATGCGCGGCCGACCGACCGTGCCAGGCCGGCGTCGCGGGTGCCCGCCCCCCGGTCGGGAGAGCCGCCGCGCGGCCGGGCCCCGCTGCCCGTCGCCGCCGGGGTGGCGGCCCTCTGGGCCGCCGTGACGTCCTGGCTGCCGGTCACCGTGGTGCTCGGCCTGGCCCAGCTCAGCGAGGACGCCGGCTCGCTTACCGGCGCGCTGCGCGCCGGCCTGGTCGGCTGGCTGCTGGGCCACGGCGTGCCGCTGGAGACCTCCGCCGGGCCGCTCGGCCTGGCGCCGCTCGCCTTGACCGTGCTCGCCGTCTGGCGGCTCACCCGCGCGGGGGTCCACGTCAGCCGGGCCGTCGGCGCCCGGGGCGGTCGCTCGCCCCGGCAGGCGCTCACCGTCGCGGTCGCGGTCGGCATCGGGTACGCGCTGCTCGGCGCCCTCGCCGCGATCGCGGTCGGCGCGGCCGGGCTGCGGGTGTCCCCGGTCCGGGCCGGGCTGACCTTCGCGCTCCTGGGCGGGATCGGCGCCCTGGTCGGCGCGGTGCGGACCACCGGCGTCGGGGTTCTGCTGGCCCGCCGCTGTCCGGCGGGACTGCGCGACGGGGTGCGCACCGGCCTGGTGGCCGTCCTGCTGCTGCTCGGGGCGGGCGCCGGGGCGGCCGGGCTGTCCGTGGCGACCGGGGGCGGCGACGCGGCCGACATGATCGGGGCGTACCGGACCGGGGTGGCCGGTCAGGCCGGCATCACCCTGGTCAGCCTGGCGTACGCGCCGAACGCCACCGTCTGGTCGGCCAGCTACCTGCTCGGACCCGGGTTCGCCGTCGGCACCGACACCGCCGTGCGGACCAGTGAGGTCTCCGTCGGCGCGCTGCCGGCCGTACCTCTGCTGGCCGGCCTGCCGCGCGGCCCGGTGGACGGGCTGGGCGCCGCGCTGCTCGCGGTGCCGGTGCTGGCCGCCATGGCGGCCGGCTGGCTGCTGGCCCGGCGGCTGCTGCGGGTCGCGGCCGAGGACCGCGCGCCGGTCGGATGGTCGGCGTTGCTAGCGCCGGCGGCGCTCGCCGGCCCGGTCGCGGGAGCACTGCTCGGCCTGGCCGCGGTGGCCTCGGGCGGTCCGCTCGGCGGCGGCCGATTGGCCGAGATCGGC
>NZ_JBSSLX010000319.1:0-4508 GCF_053890995.1 Micromonospora sp. I033
CGGAGCACCCGCCGGAGGCCTCCTCGCGGGAGGTGCAGAACATCCCCCTCGGGCTCGGCGCCCTGCTGCTCGGCGTCGCCGCGGTGGTCTTCGCCGCGGTGGCCACCAGCTCGATGGACGCGCTGGCCCGGCTCGGCGTGCTGCTGGTGGCCACGGTGCTGATGCTGCTCGCCCCGCCGGTGCTGGCCCGGCGCGGGCTCACCTCGACCGCCGAGACGATCGCCGCGGTGGGCCTGCTGCTGGTGCCGCTGGCCGGGTACGCGCTCTGGGCCGTCGACCGGATCGGCGGCGGTACCTCCGGCGCCGCATTCTCCGGCTCGATCTTCCTGGTCACCACCGTGGTCGCCTTCGGATACGCGTACGGGACCGGGCTGCGGGCGCCCCGCTTCGCCACCGTGCTGGCCGCCCAGCCGGTGCTGCCGCTGCTGGCGTACGAGCGGATCACCGGGCCGGCCGGCTGGGCGCTGGTGCTCACCCTGGTGGCCGTGGCCGACCTCGCGCTGGCCCGGTCGGCGGTGGTGGTCGAGCGCCCCGTCCGGCGGGACCTGCCGATCGCGCCGCCGGAGCCCACCCCGCCCCGGCAGCGGGCCGCCGACGACCGGCCCGAGTCGGCCCCGGAGGAGGCCGCCGAGGTGCTCGGCGCGGAGCCGCCCCCGGGCACCGAGCCGGTCCCGCCGGCCCGCCCGGTGCCCTGGCTGCGCGAGCTGGCCTGGCTGCTGCACGGGGTGGCGGTCGCCGTCGCCCTGGCGTACGCGGTCACCGCCCTGCTGCGCGCCACCACCGTGCCGGCCGCCGCCGGGTCGGGCGCCGTCCTGCTGCTCGCCGCGCTTGTCGGGCTGGCCGGCACGCTGGTGCTGCGCCGGCCGCCGCTGCCGGACGTGGGCGCGGGCATCGTCACCCTCGCCGTGATCGGCGCGCTCGGCCGGGTCGCCTCGGTCGCCTTCCCCGGCCGGTCGCTGCTGCTCATCGCCGCGGTCATCGCGCTCACCGGGTTCGCCGTCCGGGGCGTACCGGAGGCGGCCCGGCGGGGCCCGCAGCTCGCCTCGGCGGTGGCGCTCACGGTGAGCGGCCTGGTGGTGGCCGGCGGCGCGCTGCGCGCCGGGCTGGCGCCGGTCCGCGCCGCGCTGCCCGCCTGGTCCGCGGATCTGAGCGGATGGCACGCCGAGCTGGCGGCGGCCGTCGGGCCGACGGGCTGGCAGCTCGCCGCCAGCGCCCTGCTGCTCACCGTCGCCGCCGTGGTCGCCCTGCCGGCGGAGATCCGGCGCGAGTTCGCGGTGGTCGGGGCGGCGCTGACCGCCCTCGCCGTGCCGGCCTCGCTCGGGCTGGGCTGGGCGACCGCCTGCTGGCCGATGCTGCTGACCGCGGTGGCCATCGGCGTGCTCGGGCTCACCGCCGGCACCGAACGCGCCGCGCTGGCCCACGCGGTGACCGCCGCCGGGCTGGGGCTGGTCGGGGCCGGGGCCGCGCTCGCCCGGCCCACGCTCAGCGCCGCCGCGCTGACCCTCCTGTTCCTGGCCGGCGCACTGGTCTCGCTGGCGCCCCGGGTCCGGATCGCCGCCGCAGCCGCGGACACCGTCTGCGCCTGGGCGGCCGGCGGGGCGGCGTTCGCGCTGCCCGGCGCGGTGGCCGCGTTCGTCGCCGCCACGGTGCCGACTCCGCCGGCTCCCACCGCGGCGAACCTGCGCGAGATCACCGTCCCGATCCTCGCGGCGAGCTTCCTCGGCGTCTGCGTCACGCTCGGCTACGCCGCCCTCGTCCAGGTCGCGCAGCGGCACCTCAGCGTGCCGCACGCGCTCGGCACCGTGCTGGGCGCCGTGGCGGTCGCGGCGGCCGCGTTCGGCGCGCCCGGAGCCACCACCGCCGACGCGTGGGTGGGCGGGCTGCTGCTGGTCGCCGCCGCGCTGCTGGCGCTGGCCCCCCGGATCGACGCGGGCCGCCGTTCCGACCTGTCCCTCGACGGGTCCGACCTGGCCCTCGCCGCCGCCACGGTGGCGCTCATCGCCACCCTGGCCCGGATCGCCGCCGTGCTGGCCCCGGGCGGCCAGCTCGTGGTGGCCGCCGCCCTGGTCTCCGTGGTCGCCGTCGCCGCCCGGGCGCTGCCCGAGGAGTGGCGGCGGGGGCCGGTCCTCGGTATCACGGCCGGCGGCGCGTTGATCGGCCTGATCGCGGCCGCGAGCGCGCTGCGCGGCGGGGTCGGGGTGCTGGCCACGCCGGGCCCGATCTGGGCCGGCGACCTCAGCGGCTGGCCGGCCGCTCCCACCGGCGGGTCCACCTGGCAGGCGCCGGTCGCGCTGGTGCTGCTGGCCGTGGCCGCCGGCATCCTGCTGCCGCCACCCTGGAAGTACGACGTCTCCGGAGCGGCCGCCGTGCTCGCCACCATCGGCGCGCCGGCCGCGTTCGACCTGCCCTGGTGGTCGCCGGTGCTGGTGGGCGCCATGGTCGCCACCGTCTTCGGCATGGCGGCGGTGGCCGCGGCCGACCCGCGGGCCGCGCTGTCCCGGGCCACGGTGGCCGGGGTGGTCGCCCTGCACGCCGCCGGCGCCGGGCTGGTCCGCCCGTGGACCACGGCGCTGGCGCTCGGCAGCATCGCGCTGATCGGGGTGACGGTGGCCGCCCTGGCCCGGGCGCTCGCGCCGACGATGGCGGAGAACGTCCGCACCGAGGGGATGCCGGCGCACCTGGTGCAGATCGGCGGTGCCGCGGCCGGCGCGGCCCTGCTCGCCCTGCCCGGGGCGGTGGCCGCCCTGGCCGCCGAGTTCGGCCGGCCCCCGCAGGTGGTGCTCACCGCCGCGCTGGCCGCGTCCAGCATCGGCCTGGCCGCGGTGGCTGCCGTCCGCCGGCAGGTCCCGCAGTACCTCCCCTACGCGAGCGTGGCCGTGGTGGGCGGCGCGACGGTCACCGCGGCCGCCGCCGTGATCACCCACCTCCCCGCCGGGGTGTACGCCGCCGCGGCGGCGCTGCTCGGCGTGCTCGCCGAACTGATCCGGGCCGCCACGGTCCCGCCGGTCGGCTCGGCCCAGCCGGCCCGCCGCTGGTCGGTGCTGCTCAACGGGGCGCTGCGCCGGGCGCCGGACGACCCGGCCGAGCTGCGCTGGCGGGTCAGCCCGGCGGCCGGGGCGCTCGCCGCGGCGGCGCTGCCCACCGCCCTGGCCCTGGCCACCCTGGCACCGGCGCTGGTGGTGGCGCTGGTCGAGCCGCTCCGGGTGCTGTCCCGGGTCTGGCAGGGGCCGCCGCCGGAGCTGCTCACCCCGCCGCCCGAGGCGGTGGATCCCACGCACGTGCTCACCGCGCTGCTGCTCACCGCGACGGCGGCGCTCGCCGCCACCGGGTTCAGCGGTGGCCGGCGGTCCCGGGCCGTGCCGGTGATCCTGCCCGGGGCGGCCGTCACGCTGCTGATCACCCCGGTGGCGCTCGGCCGCGGCTGGCCGGTGACCGCGCTGGCCGGGCTGACCGTCTTCACCGTCTCGATGCTGGGGCTGGCGCTCACCCCGCCGCCGGCCGTGGCCGAACCGGCCCGCCCGATCCGGGTCGCCCGGGTGCTGGTGTTCGCCATCGGCCTGGCCGCCGGCAACGCCGGTCTCGCCGGCAGCCTCGCCACCCGGGAGCTGACCCTGTTCACGCTGGGCGGCGCGGTCGGGGTGGGCGCGGTCGCCGCGCTCTTCGGCACCACCCAGCGGGCCCGCATCCTCGGCTGGCTCTTCGCCTCGCTGATGGCCCAGCTCTTCGTGCTCACCCTCGGCCTGGTGGCCGGGCTCGCCGCGGTCTGGTCCGCGTTCGGGGTGCTGGCGGTCGGGGCGGCGCTCCAGGTCTTCGCCGCCACCCTCCCCCGGCTGCGCCGGCCGGAGGCGTACCGGGAGGCGGCCACCGTCGAGTGGAGCGGCCACGCGGCGGCGCTCATCGCGCTGGCCCTGGCGTACGACTCGCCCCGGCACATCGCCGCGCTGCTGGCCGCCTGGGGCGCCGTCCTCGGGGTGGCGGCCAGCCGCCCGGGCCGCCGGCCGGTGGAGCGGAACCTGCTGTTCTGGGCCGTGGTCATCTGCGAGATCAGCGCCTGGTGGATCCTCATGCGGGTGGCCCAGGTGGCGCTGCCCGAGGCGTACACCCTGCCGTTCGCGGCGCTCGCCCTGCTGGTCGGGGTGCTGCAACTGCGCCACCGGCCCGACCTGTCGAGCTGGGTGGCGTACGGGCCGGCGCTGGTCGCCGCGTTCCTGCCCACACTGGCGATCGTGCTGGCCACCGACACCAGCATGCTGCGTCAGGTGCTGCTGCTGCTCGGCGCCGTGGCGGTGCTGATCTTCGGCTCGACGAGCCAGCAGCAGGCGCCGGTGATCGTGGGTGCCACGGTCACGGCGATCGCCGCGGTGCACGCGCTGGTCAGCCTCGGCCCGTGGCTGGTGCTGATCCCGGTCGGCTTCCTGCTGCTGGTGCTCGGCGCGAGCAACGAACGCCGCCGCCGCGCCCAGGAGCGCCTGCAGACCGCGCTCCGCGGGATGAGATGAAACCGGAGG
>NZ_JBSSLX010000320.1:0-4489 GCF_053890995.1 Micromonospora sp. I033
ACGGCCGGCGCCGACAACCACCCCGGCGCCCTCCCACGTACGCGATCACCCTGGTCACCAGGAGCTTCTTCATGAGCACAGCTACACCCGTCGTCCGGGCCCGCTGGTGCGACATCGGCCGGATCGCCGACCTCGTCGCCGAGGCCCTCTCTCCCACCGCCCTCGCCGCCTGGCTCGTCCCCGACGCGCCGCGCCGCACCGCCGTGCTCGCCGCCGTGGCCCGGATCTGGACCGAACACGCCATGCTCTTCGGCGACGCGTTCCTGCTCCGGGACGGCACCGCGGCGACCGTGTGGTTCCACCGCTACCGGCCGATCCCGGCGCCGACCCGGTACGCCGACCGCCTCGCCGCGGCCGCCGGGCCCGACGAGGAGCGTTTCGTCCAGCTCGACGAGGCGCTCGCCGCCCGGCGGCCGGCGGAGGCGCACAACCACCTCGCGCTGCTGGCCGCGCCCGGCCCGGCGGCCGCCCGCCGGGCCGCCGCGGTGCTCGTCGGTGCACAGCGCTGGATGGACACGTTGAGCCTGCCGACGTACGCGGAGGCGTTCACCGAGACCGACCGGGACCTGTTCCGGCGGCACGGGTACGCCGACCGGGAGGCCTTCACGGGGCCGGGCGACAGCACCACCCACCCGATGTGGCGGCTCTCGCCGTTCTGGACCGGCCGGTCCGGCGGCAACGTTCGCTGGCCGGTCCGCCGGCTCAGCGGCCGGACCCGCAACGGCCGGGCCACCGGGTGGGCGCTGCGCTGAGGTCGCGCCGCCGGTGACCGGGCCGGGACGGCGGTCGACCGCCGTCCCGGCCCGGACCGGTCAGCGCAGCGGCGGGTTCGCGTACCGGACCAGTTCGAGGGCCTGCTCGTCGAACCAGGCGCCGGCCGCCGGGTCGGCGATGCCGCCGCGCGCCGGGTCGTGCCCGGTGCCCGTGCCGCGGTCGCACTGCCCGTCGGACTGGCCGGGCGTCTTCACCCAGAGGAACGCGTCGGCCAGCGGGTCACCGGTCGCCGTGGTGGGACGCACGCCCAGCCCCCGGTCCGGCGGGTTGCACCAGGTCTGCGGGTCCGGCCAGCTCACCCCGGCCGGCGGGGTCCACGGCCCCTGCCCGTTGCGGCTGGTGTCCACCACGAAGTGGGCGAGCCGGTCGGCGGGCACGTCGCCGACGTTCTCGGCGTACCAGGCGTCGGTGCGGCCCCAGGTGCTGAAGTCGGCCGGGTCGGCCGGGTAGTACTGGCTGGCGCACCAGTCGAAGTGGCCGCGCGCCCACTCGGGGCCCGCGGTGCCGTAGTGGACGCACTTGGCGATCCAGTTGCCGTACTTGAGCTGCCGCTCGGTGGTCTCGTAGTTGGAGACGTTGAGGAAGAAGCCGTCGGCCTTGTCGACGCCGGCCTTGACGAGCCGGTCGGCGGCGTCGCCGACGCCCAGCCAGGCGCTGTGCGTGCCGTCGAGGTAGACGCTGGTGCGGGGCAGCGCGGCCAGCCTGTCGACGGCGTAGTTGAGCATGGCGAACCGCTCGGCGGCGGCGGTCGCCGGGTCCGCCTCGGCCGGGCGGCACCAGTCCTGGCTGCCGTTGATGGTGGTGTACCAGGGGATGATGCCGAGGCCGTCCGGCTCCAGGATGACGGCCACCTCGTGGCCGCCGATGCCCCGGGCGAACCCGTCGATCCACGCCTCGTACTCGGCCACAGAGGTGGCGCCGCCGGCGGAGTACTGCGCGCAGTCGCGGAACGGGATGTTGTAGGCCACGAGCACGGGCACGGTCTTCTTGCCGGCCGCCCGGCGGACCTCGGCGTTGACGGTCCGGGCGACCCCGGCGGCGGAACCGCCGGTCACCCAGACCGCCTGGGGCGTGCGGATCATGGCGCGGAGCCCGGCCGCCTGCTGGTACCGCCCGGCGGCGGTCAGCTCGGCGATCTGGGCCACCGCCCCGTGGTCCGGTCGGGGGGTGTAGAAGGTCACGCCGTCGCGGATCTCCGCGCCGGCCGGTGCGGGCGAGAAGGGCACGGCCGCGGCGAGGGTCGCGGCGACGGCGGCCAGAGCGGTGGCGGCGCGCCGCCGGAAGGGATTCAGGGCCACGTCATTGCTCCTGAGGGACGGGGGAACGGGTGATGGGAGCGTTCCCGCAGCTCGTCAGAGCCTGCCCGGAGCAGCCGCCACTGTCAATGTCCCGCCCCGGATTCCACCCGGCCACTTCCCCGGACGCCGGTGCCGCCGCCGCAGGTCCGCTAGCCTGCGAGCCGGGCAGGATCACGATTCGGCCGAGCAGTCGGAGGGTATCGGGTGCGGATGCTTCAGACCGGTGACAACGGCCCCGACGGTTCCGCGACCCCGACCCCGGGGCGGAAGCGCCGGCGGCACCGCCTGCTGATCGTCCTGGCGGTGTTCGCGCTGCTGACCGGCTCCGGCCTGGTCGCCGGCGGCTACTACTTCGACAGCGTGCCGACCCCCACCGACCTCAAGCTCCCGGAGTCGACCACCGTCTACTACGCCGACGGCCGCACGCCGCTGGCGAAGCTGGGCGCGGAGAACCGCACCATCGTCCCGTACGACGAGATGAACGACTCGGCCAAGCAGGCCATCGTGGCGGCCGAGGACCGCACCTTCTGGACGAACAAGGGCGTGGACTTCAAGGGCGTGCTCCGCGCGGCCTGGGCGAACGTCACCGGCGGGCAGCGGCAGGGCGCCTCCACCCTCACCCAGCAGTACGCGCGGGTCGCCGCCGACCTGCGCGGGGTGACCTACTCCCGGAAGCTGCGCGAGGCGGTCATCGCCTGGAAGCTGGACGACAAGTACAGCAAGGAGGAGATCCTCGGCTTCTACCTGAACACCGTCCCGTTCGGCCGGGGGGCGTACGGGATCGAGGCTGCCGCGCAGACCTTCTTCGGCAAGACGGTGCGCCGGGACGCCCCGCCGCGGCAGCAGCTCACCCAGGCCGAGGCCATGGTGCTCTGCGCGATGGTGAAGCAGCCGGAGGCGGACCCGGCCGACCCCGAGGGCTCCCCCGGCTACGACCCGCGGCGCAACGCCACCGCCAAGCAGAACTCCATCGACCGCTGGAACTACATCCGGGACGGCATGGTGAAGCTCGGCTACCTCACGTCGGAGCAAGCGGCGAACCTGGCGTACCCGGACTCCGTCCGGCCGATCGACCCCAACGCGGGCCGCTCCGGGCTGGACCGCCCGACCGGCCTGGTGGTCAACCACGTGCTCGCCGAGCTGCGGGAGACCGAGCCGTTCCGCGGCAAGCCGGACGAGGTGATCCGGGACGGCGGCTACAAGATCGTCACCACCATCGACAAGCGGGTGCAGGACGCCGCGGAGGCCGCCGCCGACATCCGCCGGGACACCGCCCCGGAAGCGGTCCGCGGCCAGCCGAAGAACTGGCAGGCCGCCCTGGTCGCGGTGGAGCCGGGCACCGGCCGGGTGCTCGGCTACTACGGCGGTGACAAGGGCTCCGGCGCCGACTACGCCGGCTGGTACCGCGACGAGGAGGGCCAGGCCCGCGGGTTCGGCCAGCACCCGCCGGGCTCGTCGTTCAAGGTGTACGACCTGGCCGCCGCCGTCGAGAACAAGATCTCGGTGAAGCAGCGGTTCGACTCGCCGGACACCAAGGAGTTCCCCGAGTCGGGGCGGACCAAGGGCAGCCCGGCCGGCCCGATCCGCAACGCCGAGCACGCGCCCTGCCAGCCGGACTGCGCGCTCTGGGAGGCGACCGTCGCCTCGCTGAACGTGACCTACTTCGAGCTGACCGAGAAGCTCGGCACCGCCAAGGTCATCGACATGGCGAAGCGGGCCGGGGTCGAGTCGATGTGGGAGACCGTCAAGGGCAACCCCCAGCCGCAGCGGGTGGACCTGCGGGAGGAGCCCGCCGAGGAGGTTGCCGCGCGCTTCTCCACCGAGGTCGGCATCGGCCAGTACGGCATCAGCGTGCAGGACCACGCCAACGGGATGGCCACCTTCGCGGCCGGCGGCAAGCGCGCCGAGGCGCACTTCGTCCGGTCGGTGACCAAGGGCGACGAGAAGGTGTGGACCGAGCAGCTCAAGCAGACCGACCTCGGCCTCGACCAGGAGGCGATCAACCAGCTCGACTGGACGCTGCGCCGGGTCCGGGCGGCCAAGCTGGACAACGGCTGGGACTCGGCCGGCAAGACCGGCACCTGGCAGGCCGGGCAGAGCACCACCCAGAACGTGCACACCTGGATGGTCGGCTGGACCGGGGCGCTGGCCTCGGCGGTCTGGCTGGGCACCACCGACGGCAAGCCGCTCAAGACGACGGCCGGCAGCTACGAGGTCTACGGCTCCACCGGGCCCGGGCCGATCTGGCGGCAGTTCATGGAGCAGGCGACCGCGGCGTTGAAGCTCGACCCGGACAAGTACCGGTTCCAGGATCCGGCGTTCCCGGACGACGCGCCGGAGACCACCGCCCCGACGACGCCGCCGGCGACCTCGTCGCCCACCCCGTCGGAGCGGCCGACGCCGAGCCCGACCCCGTC
>NZ_JBSSLX010000321.1:0-4455 GCF_053890995.1 Micromonospora sp. I033
CCAGCGTCGTTCCGGGGCCTCCAGCGCGTGCCGGACCAGCCAGGCGACCAGGAAGTTGTGCGTGACGATCAGCTCGCGCACGTCGCCCTCGGTGGGTGCGGTCGCGAACCGGGCCACGGCCTCCGCCGTCCGGCGCGGCCCGTCGGCCCGCTCACGCTCGGTGAAACCCGCCAGGAAGTTCGCGTACGCCTCGGGCAGCCCGGCCGGGTCGGTGTCGTGCGGCAGGTGGTCCCCGGCGCGGTCGTCCTCGTGCACCGGGACGCCCGGCAGCGCGGCGCAGACCAGCTTCGCGGTCTCCGCGGTCCGCCGCGCCGGACCGTGGTGAACGGCGGCGAACGGCGTGCCCCGCAGCCGCTCGGCCAGCAGGGTCGCCTGCCGGCGCCCCCGCTCGGAGAGGCCGGTGTCCGCGCCGTCCTCCGGCCGGTCCTGCTCGGCGTGCCGGACGAGGTAGAGCAGTCGGCTGGGCACTCGGGTCACCTCCACGGTCGGGAGAGGCGAGACTAGCCGCCCGCTCCCGGCCGCGAGGTCCCGCCGGTCAGGCGCGGGGGTGCATCTGACCGATGCGGATCCGGTTGCCGAACGGGTCGCGGATCCCGAAGTCGATCCCGTACGGCCGCTCGGTCGGCTCGTCGGTGACGTCCACGCCCTTGGCCACCAGGTCCTCGTACGTCTTGTGCGCGTCATCGGTGGTGAGGCAGAGCCAGCCACTCATCGCGCCCTTGGTCAGCAACTCCCGGACCCGCTCGGCGGTGGCCGGGTCGAGAGCCGGCGGGCCGGGCTTCTCCAGCAGGATCTCGTGCGCCGGGTCGCCCGGCACGTTGACCGTGAGCCACCGCATGAAGCCGAGGTCCTGGTCGGTGTTCACCTCGAGGCCGAGCTTGCCGACGTAGAAGTCGAGCGCCTCGTCCTGGTCGAGGACGTAGATCTGGGAGCGGGAAATCGAGGTCATCGTCATGCCCGAAACGCTAGAGCAACCCGCTGACCTGCTGCTTATCCAAAAGTGACGGGTTCGCCGGCCGCCGCGCTCGGCCGCATCCACGCCTTGGTGAAGCAGCTCGGCACGCCCGCCGCGGGCGCCTTGCGCCGCCGGTAGGCCGACGGCGACTCACCGACGATGTCGCGGAAGGTCCGGCTGAACGTGCCGAGGCTGCCGAAGCCGACCAGGTGGCAGACCTCGGTGACCGGGTGGTCGGTCTGCACCAGCAGGTACATGGCCCGCTCGACACGGCGGCGTTGCAGGTAGCGGTGCGGGGTCTCGCCGAAGGTGGCCCGGAAGGTGCGGATGAGGTGCGCCGCCGAGACGTGTGCGATCCGGGCCAGCGCCGGCACGTCGAGCGGCTCCGCGTACGCCCGGTCCATGGCGTCGCGGGCGCGCAGCATCGCCCGGTTCGACTCCTCGACGGCCCGGCTCATCCGACCGCCAGGTCGAGTTCGCGGAGCTGGTCGGGGTCGGCCACCACCTCGATGGCGATGATCCGGTCGGTGACCGTGAAGCTGAGCGCGAGGCGGGTCCGGCCGTCCACGACGACCACCGCGCCGGGCATCCCGTCCACGAAGGCGGGGACGGCGGCCTGCGCCCGGCCGTTGAAGAAGTCGGCCACCACCGAGGAGCCGCGCGACTCGGCGGTCCCGCCCATCCGCACCGCGGCGGCGTCGGCGCGCAGCACCACGTACGGGTCGAGGAGGGTGACCAGGTCGTCGAAGCGGCCTTCCCGGGACGCGGCGAGGAACGCCTCGACCACCCGGCGCTGACGGGTGGGGTCGGCGACCGGATCGGCCGACCGGGTCTGCACCCGGCGGCGGGCCCGGCTGGCGATCTGCCGCACCGCCGGCGTGGTGCGGTCCACCACCGGCGCGATCTCCTCGAAGGAGACGGCGAACATGTCGTGGAGCACGAACACCAACCGCTCGGTGGGGCCGAGGGTGGTCAGCACCACCTCGAGCGCCTGGCCGACCGACTCGGCGAGCAGCGCCTCCTGCTCCGGGTCCCGCCCGCCGCCGTCGGCCTGCGCGTCGCGGGCGAGCAGGTGCACCGGGACCAGGTCGAGCAGGCGGCGCAGGGCGGGTTCGGTCACGACATCACCCCGATCGTCACCTGGGCGAGGGTGAGCGCCTGGGCGGGGCGCAGCGTGCCGGCGAACCGGCCGGGCAGCGCGGCCAGCAGGTCGGTGGTGGCGCCGCCGGGCGGCGCGGCGAGCCGGGGCAGGGTGCAGGCACGGACGCCGGGCACCGCCCGGACGGTGACCAGGGCCCGGGAGGCCACCACGCCGGTGGCGAAGCCCAGCGCCGGCGGGGTGTACGCGGCGGCCAGCGCGGCCCTGACGGCGGCCTCCACGTCGGCCCGCGGGTACGCCGGGTCGTGCGCGAGGTCGACGTGCAGTCCGAACGGGACGGTCTCGCCGGCCAGCACGGCGAGCCGGGTGCCCGGGTCCCGGGCGGCCACCAGGGCGGCGCGCAGCGCGCCGACCAGCTCCGGCCCGGCCGGGGCGGCCCCGCCACCGGCCGCCGCGCCGAGCGCGGAGACCACGACCACTGGCTCCCGGCCGTCCCACACGTCGTCGGCGCGGGCCAGGGTGGCCCCGGCGAAGCCGGCCGCGAAGTCCTCGTGGTCGGCCACCGAGACCGCGCGGTCCAGGGTGCGGATCCGCAGCGGGGCGTGCGCCCGCGCCGCGTCGAGCTGCTCCGGGTCGGCCCAGTCGCGGGCCGGGGCCGGGTTGCCAGCGGCCCGCACCCCGTAGGGGCGGCGGGGCAGGATGCTGAGCTGGCCGGCCCCGACCGCGCCGGCGCCGCCGACCCCGACCCGGTAGGTGGCCACCACGTTCTCCACGCCGCCGGGCAGCCGGGCGCCGTGCCGGCCGTCGCCGGTGGTGACCGTGGCCAGGCCCTCGTCGTCGAGCCGTTCGGTGTGCACCCGGTCGTGCGGGCCGGCGGCGTCCAGCGCGGGCACCGCGTCCCAGCGCACCCCGTCGACCCGGACCTCCAGGGTGCTGCGCGCGCCGGCGGGGCTGTCGTCGCGGCCGTGGGTGAGCGGGCCGCGCCGGGTGCGCATGCGCTGGAAGGCGACGGTGGGGTCGCCGCTGCCGAGCGGCTGGACGACGGTCTCACCGTGGGTGGCCGGCGCGACGTTGCCGCGCACCCGCAGGCCACGCGGGTCGTACCGGAGGGTGAGGTCGCGGTCCAGGTCGACGGTCATGGTCCGGCCGTCGGCGGCGACCGCACAGGCCAGCACCACCGCGCTCTCGGCCAGCGGTGGCGCCGTGGCCGCCGCGACGAGCGGGTCGGCGGGCGGCCCGCCGGGCGGGAACCCGGTCACCACCACCCGGCGGCCGGCGGCCAGCGGCGGGTCGGTGGCGACCAGGGGGAGCCGCCTCCCGCCGACCGGCTCCACGAGGGGCCGCTCCGCCGCCGGCAGCGGCCGGGACTCGCCACGGACCAGGGTGTCCCGGCGACCGAAGGTGTCCAGGTTCTCGGTGATGTCGACGCGCAGCCGGGTGGTCCGGCCGCTCACCCCGAACCGGGAGCCGCCGGCCGGGTCGGCCGCCTCGACGGCGTACAGCTCGCGGTAGTCGGGGCGTTCGAGCAGCAGCCAGGAGCCGGGCACCATCCGGGGGTGGTCGCCGTCGACCTCCACCACGTCGGCGGGGGCCGGCGTGCCGGGCGGGAACGGGTTGTCGATGTCGTCCCACTCGCCGTTGGTGATGCCGGGCGGCGGCGGGTCGTTCCCGGCGAGCAGGCCGGCCATCGGCGCGTTCCAGCCGAACAGGTTGGTCCGGGCGGCGAAGGCGTGCACCTGCACGCCCTCCTCGGCGGTCAGCGGCGTCGAGCGCCGCCAGCCGATCCGCTCGGCCAACGTCAACCGGGTCCAGCCGGCCAGGCCGGGCGGGCCCTCCTCCACCGCGGTGACGATGCGGAAGTCCCAGCGCTCGTCGTCGCGCCGCCGGTCGGCGGCGCCCCGGCTGTGCGCGGGGGTGCGCCCGTAGCGGCGGCGTTCGGCGCCGACCACGAGCACGCCGTCGCCGGCCCGCACGCCGAGCGCGGTGCCGCGCAGCCAGATCGCGTCGGCGGCGAAGTCGATCTCCTGCGGCCCGGCGGTGGCGCCGGGGATCGCGTTCCACGCCGCGTACGCGCGCAGGTCGGCGCCGGTCTCGAAGGTCTGCGGCAGCTCGCCGGGCCCGGGCACCGACTGCACCGGGGTGCCGGCGGGCACGTCCACCTGCGACGGTGCGCCCGGCGCGTCCTCCACGTCGAAGGCGATGTCCGCGGCGGCGGCGACGCCGGGGCGCGGCTGGTAGCCGATCATGCCGGCGAGGTGGCGCACCGAGGCCAGCTCGGTGGCGGTGCGCAGGTACGCCTCCTGCGCGATCCGCTCGGTGTAGAAGGAGACCACGTCGGTCATCACTGCGGCGGCGTCGAGCAGCGCCAGCACCGGGTCGTCGGCGTCCTGCCCGGCCACCG
>NZ_JBSSLX010000322.1:0-4443 GCF_053890995.1 Micromonospora sp. I033
GGTAGGTGACGCCCCGGGCCAGGCCGGTGTTGGTGAAGCCCCGGCCGGTGACGCTGAACGTGGCCAGGTCGTGGGTGAAGGCGGCGTCGGTGGCGCGCTGCACCACGAAGCCGGCGCCCGCCCCGGTCGGCGTGCTGGCCGACCAGCTCAGGATCACCGTGGTGGTGTCCGGTGCGGGAGCGGTGGCGGTGGCGAGCACCCCGGTCGGCACCCCGGGTCGGGGCGGCGTGGTCACGGTGGCCACCGTCGACCACGGTGACGCCGCGCCGAGGTAGGTGGTGCGCACCCGGTAGTAGTAGGTGGTGTCCGGGGCGACCACCGGGTCGAGGTGCGCCTCGCCGACGGCGATGGCGGTGGTGCCCGGCCCGCTGGTGAACGTCGGGTTGGTGGCCCGCTGCACGTCCACCCCGGTGGCGTAGGAACGGTTGGCCCACCGCAGCGCGATCCGCAGCGGCGCGGCCGGCGGCACCACGGCGGCCAGCCTGGCCGGCGCGCTGAGCTGCACCGAGGCGGGGACGCTGTTCGACCAGGCCGAGCAGCTCACCGCGTTCTCGGCCCGGATCCGGTAGTGGTAGGTGACCCCGGGGGTGACGGACGCGTCGGTGTACCGGGTCGCGGTGGCGGCCACGGTGATCTCGGTGAGCCCGGCCGTGAAGGCCGCGTCGGTGGCGCGTTGGAGGCGGTGGCTGGTGGCCGGCGGGCGGCTGCCGTTGCCGGTCCAGGCCAGTGCGATGGCCGGTAGTGCGGTGGCCGAGCCGGGCGCCGGGGTGGCGGTCAGCCCGGTCGGCGCCTTGGGGGCCACCCGCAGCACCAGCGGCCGGCTCATGCCCTGGTCGCGCAGCCCCGCCGAGCGGGTCTGCCAGCGGTACTCCCAACCCAGGTTGACCAGCTGGTTGACCACCACGGCGGGCCGCCCGTCGACCGGGCTGACCGGGCTGGCGTCGAGCCGCGCGCCGGCCGGCCGGGTCGGGTCGAGCAGACGTACGCTGTCGCCGATCTTGAAGGGCAGGCTGGGCGGGACGGGGCGCAGGGCGACGATGACGTCCTCCCGCGGGTTGACCCGGACGGTGTCCTTCCACCCCAGTTCACCGGGGTCCGGCGGGCGGACCGTGCCGTCCCAGCCGACCCGGTTGACCAGCTGCACGTCGCAGCCCTCGATGTGCACCGGATGGGTGCGGGGCGCGTCGCCGACGATCCGCCAGAGCTGGGTGCCGTCGGCCGGCGCGCCCACCGGCACGGTCGGGTCGGTCGCGTACAGCACCTCGGTGGCCGGATCGACCGGGCCGAGCGGCAGGGTGCCCGGGGTCCGCGGACCGGCGTTCGGATGGCCGACCCCGAGCCGCCCCACCGCCCGGCCGTGCCGGGGTTCGAAGACCTGCCCGACCGACTTCACCGCCAGCGGCAGGGTGACCGGGGCGACCGCGCCGGCCGGGGTGAAGGTGACCGAGGTGGCGCGCGCCGGCACCAGCGTCCCGGTGAGGGTGCGGGTGCCGAAGGCCGCATCGTAGGCCGGTTGCGGCACGATCGGCGGCCGCTGGCTCTCCGCGTACGCGGCGGGCAGGCTGGCGGCGAGCCGGTCCCGGTCGTACGGTGCGGCCGGGGTGCCGGTGACCCTGATCTGGAGCAGGGTCCGGGTGTTCGGGCCGTAGCCGGGGCGGGCGGCGGGGAGGCCACCGGTGTCGGTCCGGTCCGGAGCCTCGGTGTGGTGGTCGTAGCGGAGGTCGAACCGGGGCAGCGGAGCCGGGCAGTCGTTGTACAGGATCAGGGTGCTGCCCGGCGGGACGGTGGCGAAATCCACCACGACGTCGGCCCGCTCGCCGGGCGCGAGCAGCAGGGTGTGGCCGTCCACGTTGAGCACGGTCGGGTCCTGGCGGTCGTACCGGTAGCCGATCGGGCGGTTGGGCAGCACCACGGGAGCCGGCAGCAGGCCGCCCTCGTTGCCGATCTGGATCAGCTCCGGCCCGGCGGCGGCCGGGTCGGGCACCCCGCCCTCGCGCCCGTCGACCGGCCAGTGCGCCGGCCGCCCGGCGGCCCGGGCCGCCTCGACCACCGGCACCTCACCGGCCCGAGGGTCGCCGGGCGCGCCGGCCTCGGTCCACATCGGCTGGTCCGACGCGGCCCGGTAGAGCTGGAGGTTGAGCGTGCGGTCCGCGCAGGCGTTCAGGATCCGGAACCGGTACGCCCGCGGCGCGACCTCCAGGTACGGGTAGGCGACCCCGTTGACCAGCGGGGTGTCCCCGTACGCCTCGGGCACCGCCGACGGGTGCGGCACCCCCGGCGCCAGCGGCGGCTCGTCCGGTTCGGCGACCGGGTCGTGGTGCGGGTTCGGCACCGGGGCGACCCACGGGCTGGCCCCGCCGTCCGGGTCGTGGGTCCACGGGCCGTAGTCCCAGCGGCCGGTCGGGTTGCCGCCGGTCGTCGAGTAGGGGTTCTGCCGGGGCTGGTAGACGTGCGGGTGCCAGAGGCTGCCCTTCGCGCCCCAGCGGTCCCGGTCCCAGGTGGGATCCTGGGCGGCGAGCTGGGCGTCGTCCGGCACGAAGGTCTTGTCCTCGATCACCAGGGGGAGCTGGTCGGCGGGGAGCACCCCGGCGTCGACCAGCCGTTCCTCGGCCGGGTCGGTGAGCAGGTAGAGGGCCAGCTGTCCGGAGTAGACGGTGAGCCGGGACAGGCCGAGGGTGTTGTCGTGCAGCCACATGAGCCGGCCGCTCTGCTCGTTGGGGAAGTAGAGCGTGGTGGCGCCCGCGCCGGGCGGCGGCATGTCCGGCACCGGCGTCACCCCGACCCCCGTCGGGTACGGGGTGATCTCGCCGGCCGGGGTGACCCACTGCCACGGGTTGCCGGCGCTGATCCACGCCGTCTGCGCCCCGGCCAGGTGCGGCACGGCCCGGTTTCCCGGGTAGGGCGCGGGCCCGTCCAGCGGGCCGGTCCCGGCCCCGTCGACCGTCTCGTCGACCGGCAGGAAGAGTTCGCCGGCCCGGCCGGTGGGCAGCTGGTTGATGAACTTGATCCGGACCGGCCGGCCGCGCCGGGCGACGATCATCGGGCCGAGGTGCCAGGGCCGGTCGGGCGGGCCGACCGTGTTGTGCCCGGACGCGTCGGTGCCCAGGTTGAGCTGGCGGTAGCCGCGCAGCCGGGTGGCCGGCAGGTCGCGGTGCAGGCGTTGCGCGTACTCCTGGAGGCCGATCTCGTAGTAGTCGCAGCCCGGCCACGTGATCGTGTCGGGCACCGCGACCGGCAGGAGGGCGCCCAGCCCGGCGGTGGCCGGCGACCCGGGCACCGGCAGCGGGTCGACGAACTTGCGGATGCCGGTGCCGGGCACCGGCCGGCCGTCCCGGTCGAGCGCCGGCAGCGGGCTGGCCGCGAAGTTCGGCACCGGGCCGAAGCAGCGCGGCACGGCGGCCGGGTCGAGGCTTGCGGGGGCGGGCCCGGCCTCCTCCTCCGCGACGCGGGCGGCGGGCACGGTCGGCGCGTGGCCCTCGGCGGTCCGGGCGGCCCGGTCCGTCCAGCCCGGCCGGAGTCTGCGGAACAGCACCATGGCTCTCCCCGGGGTCGGGCGCGCCCGCCGTCACCCCGACGTGGCGGGCGTACGCGCTGCTGACGATCGGTGAGCACTCCACCGCAGCATGCGACGCCGAAGGCACGGGAGGGAACTACCCAATCGTCCCTATCTCGGGCGATCTTGGGTGGTTCGTGGAAGTTCCACGCGCCGTCCCGCTCAGCGGTCCGGTTGGCAGGCCGGGCACCAGTAGGTCACCCGCTCACCCAGCTCCTCCTTGCGGATCGCCGTGCCACAGCGCCGGCAGGGCTGCGCCCGGCGGCCGTAGACGTAGCTGGTCTGCCCGCGGTGCAGCGAGCCGGTGGTGCTCTGCGCCCAGCGGCCCCGGTTGGCGGCGAGCAGCCGCTGGGCGAGGGTGACCGTGCCGGCCAGGTCCGGCACCGCGCCGACCGGCGTCCACGGGGACACCCCGCGCAGGAACAGCACCTCGCACTTGTAGAGGTTGCCCACCCCGGCCAGGTTGCGCTGGTCCAGCAACGCCTCGCCGATGGTCTCGTCCGGGTGGGCGGCCAGCCGGCGGACCGCCTCGTCCGGGTCCCAGTCGGGACCGAGCAGGTCCGGGCCGAGATGGCCGACCAGCGACTCCTCCTCGGCGGTCGGGATCAGGGCCAGCTCGTGCAGGTGGTAGCCCACCGCGACCGCGCCGGGGGAGCGGAGCACCACCCGGATCAGGTGCGCCGGCCGGGCCGCCCACCGCTCGCCCGGGGCGTACGCCCGCCAGGCGCCGTCCATCCGCAGGTGCGAGTGCAACGTCCAGTCCCGCCCGCTCCCGGCGGTCGCGCCGGCCGGCTGCCCGGCCTCGGTCCGCCCGGCGGGGGCGTCCTCCCGCGCGGTGGCCCCCGCGGGTATGGACCCGGGTCGTGGTGCAGCCGGACGATCTCCATCCG
>NZ_JBSSLX010000323.1:0-4383 GCF_053890995.1 Micromonospora sp. I033
ATCCGGGTGATCCGTACGCCCCGCGCCAGGGCGGCCAGGTTCGCCTCCCAGTAGCGCCGGCCGACGTCCCCGCGCCACCAGCTCAGCTCGCCGCTGACCCGGGGCATCACGTTGGTCAGCCCGACCAGCTCCCGCGTGCAGTCCCGGGTGGCGCCGATCAGGTCCTCGTCGTCGTCGCCGGGCCGGACGATCCGGCCCGCGGCGAGCTGCTCCGCCTCCCGGCGGAACTCCTCGAAACGGCGCTGCGCCTCGGCCGCCACCCGGGTCCCGGCGTGCCGCTCGGCCGCCTCGCGCAGCGCGCCGGCGAGCTGCGGGGTGGCGCGGACCAGCCAGGGCGGCCCGTCCAGCAACGTCCGCAGGTGGAACCGGCGCTCGGCCCGGGCCAGCGAGTCGAGCACCAGCGAGATGGTGATGCCCATCAGCCCGGCCAGCAGCGACTCGACGCCGGTCGCCGCGTTGGTCAGGTCGAGCGTCACGGACAGCAGGATGGAGAGCGTGATGCCGACCAGGGCCACCGGGTCGGTGTGCGCGACGAGCCGTACCAGGTTCTCCGCCGGGCCGCTCCGGCCCCGCGCCCGTCGCCGCATCGCCTCACCCGCCATCGGCCACCCCCGATCACTCGTGCGCTCAGGGTAGCCACGATCCACAACGGTCGGTCGTCCCCCGCCCGCCGCCGGTAGCATCCGCCGGGTGCGGACGACGGAGGTGGCACTGCCCGCCGGCGCGGCGGGGACGACCCGGGCGGAGCTCGCGGCGGGGATCCGGGCCTGGGTGGCCTCGCCGCCGGTGCGGGCCCTGGTCGGGCACTTCGGCGGCGAATGGCCGGCCGGTGACCTGGGCACGGTGCTGGCCGGGCTGGACGACTTCTCCGCCCGGCACTGGGACTTCCGGGGCGGGCGGGAGCGCCCCGACGCCCGGGAACCGGCGTTCGACCCGGCCACGGTCGGGCTGGTGCTCGACGCGGCGGCGGCGCTGGGGCTGGTCCGGGCCGTCCCGCCGACCCTGCCCCGCTACGCGCACCTGCTGGTCCTCGGCGGCCTGGCGCACGCCTGCCTGCGGCGCACCGCGTACGCCGCGCACCTGGCCCGGGCGGTCTGCGGGGTCGCCGGGGAGGTGGCGGTGCTGGGCAGCTTCCGGCCCCTGTCCCCGGTCGAGTCGCGGCTGCTCGCCGAGGTCGGGGTGCACGGCTGCGCCACCGAGGTGGACGCCCTGGACGCCGGGGTGCGCGTGGCGTTCGGGGTGGACGCGCCGAGTGAGGAGATCGGTGAGACCGCCGGTCACCCGCACCGGGCCTGGTCCTCGCGCACCTACCGGCCGGCCGGGCTGCCCCCGGTCCGGGTGCTGGCCGCCCCGTCCGGCGAGCCGGACCACCGCCGCGCGCACACCGCCGACACCCAGCGGTTCTGGGCCGCGCACGTCCGGCTGCGCGAGGGTGATCCGGTGCTGGTGGTGACCGCCCCGATCTACGTGCCGTTCCAGCACTGCGACGCGCTCCGCACCCTCGCCGTGCCGTTCGGCTGCGGGATCGACACCGTCGGGGTGGACCCGGCGCTGGCCACGCCGGTCCCGGTGCCGGAACCCACCCTCACCGCGGGGCGCTACCTCCAGGAGATCCGCTCGGCGGTCCGGTCGATGCGTGCCCTGCACACCGCGCTGTCGACCGGCTGACCCGGCGATCCCGGCGCCGACCGTGGCGACTCAGCGGGCGGTGTCGGCCACCGCCTGGGCGAACACCTCCGAGCGGTGCTCGAAGTTGCGGAACTGGCCGTAGCTCGGCGCGGCCGGGGAGAGCAGCACCACGCCGCCGGCCGGGGTGAGCTTGCGGGCCAGGCCCACGGCGGCCACCAGGTCCTCGGCGCTCTCGGTCCGCACCGCCGGCAGCCCCGCCAGGGCCTCGACGATCCGGGGCCCGCTGTCCGGGATGCCGATCACGGTGATCTCCCGCTCGGCCAGGTGGTCGCGGAGCGGCGTGTAGTCCAGCCCCCGGTCCGTTCCGCCGACGATCACCGTCAGCGGCCGCCCCTCGTACGCGTCGATCGCGTGCATGGCCGCGTACGGGCTGGTGGCCAGGGTGTCGTCGACGAAGGTGAGCCCGGACGGGTCGGGGATCTCGGTGAGCCGGTGGGCGAGGCCCTGGAACCCGGCGACCGCGATGGCCAGGCTGTCCCTGCCCGCCACCACGTCGACGCCGAGCGCGTCGAGCACCGCAAGCGCGACGCAGAGGTTGCCCTCGTTGTGCCGGCCGACCAGGGGCAGCACCGCGCGCGGGAAGAGCGGGGTGTCCCGCAGGTGGAACCAGGGAGCGCCGTCCGGCCCGGTGGCCACGTGGGTGGTGTCCGGCGAGCCGGCCCGGACCGCCGCCCGGTCCCCCAGCTCCAGCGCCAGCCGCGGGTCGGCGCCGTTGACCACCACCGTGTGCGGGCCGTGCGCCAGCAGGTTGAGCTTGTCCCGGTAGTACTCCCGCTCGCCGCCGTGCGCGTCGAGGTGCTCGGGGAAGAGGGCGGTCACCACGGCCACCCGGGGCGAGTCGGTCAGGTCGGCGCACTGGTAGCTGGACAGCTCCAGCACGTACAGCCCCGCCTCGGGCAGGTCGAGCAGCGGCACGCCGATGTTGCCGCCGAAGACGTTCGGCCGGTCCATCGGGGTGAGCAGGTGGCTGATCAGGCTGGACGTGGTGCTCTTGCCCTTGCTGCCGGTCACCCCGACCGTGCGGTCCGCGTGGTCGGCCATCCAGAGCGCGCTGCCCTGGGTGACCGGGACGGCGCGGCGGCGCAGCTCCACCATCCACGGGTGGGTGTTCGGCACCCCGGGCGAGCGGACCACCACGTCGGCGGCGGCCAGCCGGGCGAAGCCGTCCTCGCCGGTCACCAGCGGCGCGGCCGCGGCGAGCGGGCCCTCCCAGGGCAGGGTGAGGAAGTTCGCGCTGTCGTCGACGGCCACCAGGTCGGCCGGGCCGTGCGCGGCGATCGCGGTCACCGCGGCCCGGCCCTCCCGGCCGGCGCCCCAGACGGCGACATGTCGTCCGCGCAGATCAGACAGGCGCACGGGCTCTCCTCGGGGGTCGGGTCGGCGGGTCGGCGGGTGCGGTCCGGCACAGCCGGACACGGCCGGACGAACCAGGGCCTAGTATGGCGTGTGCCCAACGAGCAGCTGCGGCGGATGGACGCCTTCACCTTCCCGTCCTACTCGATCGACTTCGCCACCGGTGAGGTGTTGTTCGACTACGCCCTGACCGGCCCCGACGGCGAGCAGCGGTTCACCGAGGTGGTCACCCTTCCCCTGCCGGCGGAGCCGGTGTCCGACGAGACCGCGGCCACCCTCGCCCGGGTCCTCGAACTGCTGCACGTGGTCGCCGGGGTCAGCTACTACAAGGCCGCCGCGCCGCCCCGGCTCGTGCTGCCGGCCCCGCTGGGCACGGCCGCCGCCGACCTCGTCACCGCCGTCTACACCAAGGGCCTCGCCGAGTACGCGTACCGCAACCAGCTTCCCCACGTGCTGGAGCTGCGCCCGGAGGTGCCGGCCGGCGAGATCGCCCCGCCCCGGGTGTACGACGACTCGGACCGCCGGCCGCTGTCGGCCGTCGGCGGTGGCAAGGACTCCATCGTCACGCTGGAGGCGCTGCGCCGGGCCGGCTTCGACCCGGTGCCCTTCTCGGTCAACCCGAACCACGTCATCGTCTCCGTCAACGAGGCGTCCGACCTGGTGCCGCTGGCCGCCCGCCGGCGGATCGACCCGGTGCTGTTCGACCTCAACGCGGCCGGCGCCCGGAACGGGCACATTCCCGTCACCGCGATCAACTCGCTGATCGCGGTCGCCACCGCCGTGCTGCACGGGCTCGGGCCGGTGGTGATGTCCAACGAGCGCTCCGCGTCCGACCCGAACCTGGTCTGGCACGGCCACGAGATCAACCACCAGTGGTCCAAGGGCGTCGAGGCGGAGGGCCTGCTGCGCGCCGCGCTGGCCGAGCACGCCGGCCTCACCGAGCCGTACTTCTCGCTGCTGCGGTCGCTGTCCGAGCTGCACATCGC
This sequence comes from Micromonospora sp. I033, assembly GCF_053890995.1. NCBI lineage: Bacteria > Bacillati > Actinomycetota > Actinomycetes > Micromonosporales > Micromonosporaceae > Micromonospora > Micromonospora sp. I033. The sequence continues at coordinate 4,029 of NZ_JBSSLX010000323.1, forward strand.
CCGGCTCTTCGCCGAGACCGACCGGTACGACGCCGTGGTGACCAGCTGCAACGCCGCGTTCAAGCTGCGCGACGCGAGCGAGCGCTGGTGCCGGGACTGCCCGAAATGCCGGTTCGTCTTCCTGGCCATGGCCCCGTTCATGTCCCGGGAGCGGATCACCGGCATCTTCGGCGGCGACCTGCTGGCCGACGAGTCCCAGATCCCCGGCTACCGGGAGCTGCTCGGGGTTGACGGGCACAAGCCGTTCGAGTGCGTCGGCGAGGTGGAGGAGTCGGTGGTCGCGCTGAGCCTGCTCGCCGAGCAGGAGCAGTGGCGCGACGCCCCGGTGGTCCGCGCCCTGGTCGACGCGGTGCCT
>NZ_JBSSLX010000324.1:0-4378 GCF_053890995.1 Micromonospora sp. I033
CCTATCCGTATCCCCCGGTGCGTCCCCGCGCCGATCCGGTCATCGAGGCGCTACGACACCGTATGGTCACGGTCGACGACAGGCGCTCGACACGGACCGGGTCGGACCTGTGACAATGCCGGGAGAAACTTTGCTGCGCCGTGGCGGCGATCGCGGGAGGTGTCCCGTCGACGCCGGGAGAACGAGGATGGGCACATGAGCGACTGGACTGCCTTCGGACGGGTCGACGAGGACGGCACCGTCTACGTCAAGACCGCCGAGGGCGAGCGGGTGGTCGGATCCTGGCAGGCAGGGGCACCGGAGGAAGGGCTCGCCCACTTCGCCCGGCGCTTCGCCGACCTGGTGACGGAGGTGGACCTGACCGAGGCCCGGCTCAACTCGGGCGCGGCGGACGCCGGCCACTCGCTGACCACGATCCGGCGGATCCGCGCCTCGCTGGCCGAGGCGCACGTCGTCGGGGACATCGACGCCCTGGCCGCCCGCCTCGACAAGCTGGCCGCGGTGGCCGAGGAGAAGGCCGGCGAGGCCCGGGCCGCCCGGGACGCCGCCCGTGGCGAGGCACTGGCGCGCAAGACCGCCCTGGTCGAGGAGGCGGAGAAGCTGGCCGCCGAGTCGACCGGCTGGAAGACCGCCGGCGACCGGCTCAAGGAGATCCTCGACGAGTGGAAGACCATCCGCGGGGTCGACAAGAAGGCCGACGGTGAGCTGTGGAAGCGGTTCGCCGCCGCGCGTGACGGCTTCACCCGCCGCCGGGGCGCCCACTTCGCCTCCCTCGACCAGCAGCGCAAGCAGGCGCAGGGGATCAAGGAGGAGCTGGTCGCCGAGGCCGAGAAGCTCAAGGAGTCGACCGACTGGGGCGCCACGGCAAACCAGCTCAAGGACCTGATGGCCCAGTGGAAGGCCGCGCCGCGCGCCTCCAAGGAGGCCGAGCAGAAGCTCTGGGAACGGTTCCGGGCGGCGCAGGACGAGTTCTTCACCCGGCGCAGCGAGGTCTTCTCGGCCCGCGACAACGAGCAGCGCGCCAACCTCGAGCGCAAGCAGGCCCTGCTGGCCGAGGCGGAGGCGCTCGACGTCGACGGCGACCCGAAGGGCGCCCAGGCGAAGCTGCGGGAGATCCAGGCGCAGTGGCACGAGGCCGGCCGGGTGCCCCGCGAGGCCGCCGCCGGGCTGGAGCGGCGGCTGCGTGCCGTCGACGACAAGGTCCGCGAGGTCATGGACTCGGCGTGGCGGCGCACCTCCAAGGAGGACAACCCGCTGCTGGCCCAGATGCGGGCCCAGGTCGCCGAGGCCGAGGAGCGGCTGGCCCGGGCGCAGGCGGCCGGCGACGCCCGCCGGATCAAGGAGGCCGAGCAGGCGCTCGCCTCAAAGCGGCAGTTCCTCCAGCTGGCCGAGCAGGCCGGCTGAGTTCAGCCTCACCGGAGCCCCCGGTCCCGCCTCGGGACCGGGGGCTCTTCCGTGTCCGCCGCCGGACGGGACGGGAAAGCGCCTTCTCGGCGCGGCTCCCGGGTCGCGTGTTGACGCATCGAGACGGGCTGATCAAAATGGGCGGCAGAGCCAGGTTCCGCACCGGCGCGAGGGCACGACGGCACGACCCGCCGTCGGGATTCGCCGGTGCCTCTCCGCGAGTGGCCGTCCACGTGACACGGCCCGGCGCGCGCTGTCCGCGTACTCGATGACGAGCGGGCCGTCTCCCCTGGTCTTTCCGCCCGCGGCGCTCGCGCGGCGCGGGCATCCGAAGTGGAGCTCGCCATGCACCGACCCACCGCCCTCGGCGGCGCCCTCGCGGCGCTCGCCACCGCCGCGGCCGGCGTCCTCGTCGCCGCCGCCGTCAGCACCACCCCGGCCGCCGCCGCCACCGGCGGGACCGGCACCGGCTACCTGCACACCAGCGGCAACAAGATCGTCGACAGCACGGGGGCCACGGTCCGGCTCACCGGCATCAACTGGTTCGGCATGGAGACCGACAACAAGACCTTCCACGGTCTGTGGTCGAGCAACCCGTGGCGCGGCCAGCTCGACACCATGGCCCGGCTGGGCTACAACACGCTGCGCATCCCCTACTCGAACGACGCGCTGAAGCCGGGCGCGACGGCCACCGGCATCAACGACTTCGTCAACCCGGACCTGGTCGGGCTCTCCCCGCTGCAGATCCTCGACAAGGTCATCGACTACGCGGGCAGCAAGGGCATGCGGGTCATCCTGGACCGGCACCGGCCCACCTCGGCCGGGCAGTCGCCGCTCTGGTACACCTCGACGGTCTCCGAGGCGACCTGGATCGCCGACTGGAAGATGCTCGCCCAGCGGTACGCGAACAACCCCACGGTGATCGGGGCGGACCTGCACAACGAGCCGCACGCCGAGGGCACCAACCCGGCGGCCACCGGCGCGTGCTGGGGCTGCGGCGACACGGCCCGGGACTGGCGGCTGGCCGCCGAGCGGGCCGGCAACGCGATCCTCGGGGTGCAGCCGAACTGGTTGATCTTCGTGGAGGGGGTGAGCTGCCCGAGCGGCGGCCTGTCGAACGTCTGGGACAACGACCCCAGCAACGACGAGGACTGCGGCTGGTGGGGCGGCAACCTGTCGAAGGCCGGTCAGTTCCCGGTCCGGCTCAACGTGGCCAACCGGCTGGTCTACTCCCCGCACGAGTACGCCACGTCGGTCTACCGCCAGACCTGGTTCGACGACCCGAGCTACCCGGCGAACATGCCGGCCATCTGGGACAGGTACTGGGGTTACCTCTACAAGCAGAACATCGCGCCGATCATGATGGGCGAGTTCGGCAGCACGCTGCAGGACCCGAAGGACAAGGTGTGGCTGCAGAACCTGATGGCCTACACCGGGACCGGGGTGACCGGGATGTCCTTCACCTACTGGTCGTGGAACCCGAACTCAGGTGACACCGGCGGCATCGCCAACGACGACTGGACCACCATCAACCAGGCCAAGCAGGACATCCTCCAGCCGTACCTGATCCCGCCGGTGGGCGGTGGCGGCACCACCAGCCCGTCGCCGACCCGCACCCCGGACACGTCGCCGGCGCCGACCACGCCGGCCCCGACCGGCGGCTGCACCGCGACCTACAAGCAGACCAACGCCTGGCAGGGTGGCTTCCAGGGCGAGCTGACGGTGAAGAACACCGGCACCAGCACGGTGAACCCGTGGTCGGTGACCTGGACGTGGCCGTCCGGGGTCACGCTGGGCAGCGGTTGGAACGCGACCGTCACCCAGTCCGGCGGCACCGTCACCGCGGCCGCGCCGACCTGGGCGCCGTCGCTCGCGCCGGGCGCCTCGGTGACCATCGGCTTCACCGCCAACGGCGCGGCCTCCGCGCCCGCGTCCGTGAAGCTCAACGGCACCGCCTGCTGAGACGCGACGGCCGGGGCCGCCACGGGGCGGTCCCGGCCGTCGACGGTCGGTCAGTGCGCGGCGCAGCCGCCGGTGGGGGCGGGCACCGCGGCCGGCGCGCCGATCGTCGGCAGCCCGAGCAGCACCCCGGGGGTACGCGGGGCGCGCCCCGCCTCGGCCGCGTCGCCGGCCCGGGTCCGCCGGTGCGACAGCGGCTCCCCGTCGGCGTTGAGGTGGTGCGGGGCGGCGTAGGTGACCGTGGTGTGCACGATGTCGCCCGGGCGGATCTGCCCCGCCAGCGACCCGGCGTCGAAGTGCACGAGGCGGCCGTCCCGGGCCCGGCCGGACAGCCGGCCGGTGCGCTCGTCCTTGCGCCCCTCGCCGACCGCGACCAGCACCTCGACGGTCTCCCCGACCAGCTTCCGGTTCTCCGCCCAGGTGATCTCCTCCACCGTGGCGATCAGCCGCTCGTACCGCTCCTGCACGACCTGCTTGGGCAGTTGGCCGTCCATGGTCGCGGCCGGCGTGCCGGGGCGCTTGGAGTACTGGAAGGTGAACGCCGACGAGAAGCGGGCCGCGCGCACCACGTCGAGGGTGCGCTCGAAGTCGGCGTCGGTCTCGCCGGGGAAGCCGACGATGATGTCGGTGGTGATCGCCGCGTCCGGCATGGCCGCCCGGACCTTCTCGATGATCCCCAGGTACTTCTCGGAGCGGTAGGAGCGGCGCATCGCCCGCAGCACGTCGTCGGAGCCGGACTGGAGCGGCATGTGCAGCGAGTGGCAGACGTTGGGCGTCTCGGCCATCGCGGCGATCACGTCGTCGGTGAAGTCCTTCGGGTGCGGGCTGGTGAACCGGACCCGCTCCAGACCCTCGACGTCACCGCAGGCCCGCAGCAGCTTCCCGAAGGCGTAGCGGTCGCCGAACTCGACGCCGTAGGAGTTGACGTTCTGCCCCAGCAGGGTCACCTCCAGCACGCCCTCGTCGACCAGGGCGCGCACCTCGGAGAGGATGTCGCCGGGGCGGCGGTCCTTCT
>NZ_JBSSLX010000325.1:0-4368 GCF_053890995.1 Micromonospora sp. I033
CCGACACGGCACCGCCGGCGCGCGGCGCGGCACCGGAACGACCGGCTGGCGCCTGGTCCGAGGGGCGTCCGCCCACCACGCCGCACGGGCCCACCGACCACCCTGACGCGCCGGCCGACCGGCACCAGCGCGCCGCCGGCCCGGGCGGGCCGGCGGCGGCCTCCGACGCACGGGCGGACCGGCACCAGCGGGGTCACGGCCACGGCGGGCCCGCCGGCATCCCCGACGAGCCCGGGCGCCGGGTCGACGCGCCGACCGCCGAGGTGCGGCCGACCGCTGCCGCCGACGCCCCGACCGCGTTCATCCCCCCGCTGGGCGACCGGCCGGCACGCCGCCCCGCCGGAGGGCCGCTGCGTGCCGGCGCGCCGGGAGCCGGCGTCCCCCGGCCGGACGGCCCGGCCGACGGCGGCGCCGCGCGGCCGGCGGCGACCGGCCCGGCGGACCCGGGGGCGACGGCGGTCATCCCGGCCGTCAACCGCCCGGCGGCCGGCCCGGCTCTGGACTCCACCGCGCTGATGGGTGCGGTGCCCCCCGTCCGGGACACCGGCGATGACGACGGGACGACGCCTGCGGAGCCGCCACGCCCCCGGCGCGGGGAGCGGGTGGTGCAGCTCCGGCCGGAGCAGACCGGCGAGGGTTACAAGAGCGTCTACTCCGAGCTGACCCGGCCCACCGCCGGTAGCCGGCTGCGGACCATCGTGCGGGGCACCGGCGAGGTGCTGATCACCTTCGGCCTGGTGGTGCTCCTCTTCGCCGGCTACGAGATCTGGGGCAAGGCGGTGATCGTCGACGCCCATCAGAACGATCTGAGCAGCCAGCTCGCCCAGGAGTGGGGGGCGGCGGCGGACCCGACCGTCGGGCCGACCACCGGGCCGAGCGCCAAGCCGAAACCGCCGGCCGAGGGCAAACCGGTCGCCGGGCTCTACATTCCGAAGTTCGACAAGCACTGGGTGGTGGTCGAGGGGGTCAGCCCGGACGACATCCGGTACGCCCCGGGCCACTACCCGAAGAGCGCCATGCCGGGCCAGGTGGGCAACTTCTCCGTCGCCGGGCACCGCATCCGGGCCACCTTCTGGCGCCTCGACGAGCTGCGCTCCGGCGACGCGATCGTGGTCGAGACCCAGGGCGAGTGGTTCGTCTACAAGGTCTACCAGCAGCGGATCGTCAAGCCGGACCAGGTCGAGGTCGTCGCGCCGGTGCCCGGCAAGCCGAACGAGCCGCCGACCGAGAAGCTGCTCACCCTGACCACCTGCAACCCCAAGTTCGACAACTACCAGCGGCTGATCATCCACGCCCGGCTGGACCACGTCCAAGCCAAGGCGGCGGGTCGCCCGGCCGAGCTGGAGGGCTGAGGCGTGTACGGCTGGATCTGGCGGAAGCTGCCGCTCGGGCTGCCCGGGAAGCTGATCGGCTCGGTGCTGCTGGCCGCGGCCACGGTCGCCCTGCTCTGGTTCGTGGTCTTCCCCTGGGCCGAGCCCCTCCTCCCCTTCGACGACGTGCAGGTCACCCAGGACTCCGGCGTGCCGGGGGACGGCGGCGGTGGGCTCACCGAGCCGAGTGAGCAGCCGTCCGAGGAGGAGATCCCGTACAGCACCGAGACCAACAACGCCCCGCCCTCCACCCCGAGCAGGTGACCCCGATGCGCGTCCTCGTGATCGACAATTACGACTCGTTCGTCTTCAACCTGGTGCAGTACCTCGGCCAGCTCGGCGTGGACTGCGAGGTGCGGCGCAACGACGAGATCGACGTCGCCGACGTGGGCCGGGTCGGTGCCGCCGGCGTGCTGCTCTCGCCCGGGCCGGGCAGCCCGGACCGCGCCGGCATCTGCCTCGACGTCATCAGGGAGTACGCCGGCAAGCTCCCCCTGTTCGGCGTCTGCCTCGGTCACCAGGCCATCGGCGAGGCGTTCGGCGCGACGGTGACCCGCGCGCCGGAGCTGCTGCACGGCAAGACCTCCGAGGTGCGCCACCACGGGGTGGGGGTCCTGGCCGGGCTGCCCGACCCGTTCACCGCCACCCGCTACCACTCGCTCGCCGTGCTGCCCGAGACGCTCCCCGACGAGCTGGAGGTCACCGGCCGGACCGGCACCGGCGTGGTGATGGCCATGCGGCACCGCACCCTGCCGATCGAGGGCGTCCAGTTCCACCCCGAGTCGGTGCTGACCGAGGGCGGCCACCTCATGCTGGCCAACTGGCTGGCCGTCTGCGGCTTCCCGGAGGCGCTGGAGCGGGCCCCGGAGCTGGCCGCCGAGGTCGACGCCCGCCGCCGGGCGGCGTTCGCCGCGGCCTGAGGTTCGTTCTACGCGAAGTGGCGGTGCCCGGCCGGCACCGCCACTTCGTCTGTCTGGAGCTGTCGGGTCAGGGCTGGTCGAACCGGGCGGGCGGTGCCGTGGTCGGGAACGGGAAGCCACCCCCGGTGCCGGGGGAGCTCGGCGTCGTGCTCGGCGTCGGGGTGCCCGGGCTGGCGCTGTCGGTCGGCTCCGGCGCCGGGATGTCCACCTCGATGGTCACCGTCTCGCCCTTGGCCAGCTTGGTACCGGCGCGCGGGTTCTGGGTGCTGACCTTGCCCGCCTCGGCGGGCTCGACCTCGTTGCCCTCCCGGACCCGGACCTCGTAGCCGGCTTCCTTCAGCCGTTGCCTCGCCTGGTCCTCGGTGTAGCCGCGAACGTCCGGCACCTCGCTGACGTTGCCCTTGGACACCCGCAGCTTGACTTCGGACCCCTCGAGGACCTTGCTGCCCTCCGTCGGGTCCACCTTGATGACGATGCCCTTCGGAGCACTGTCGTTGACCTCGTCCACGTCGACCGTGAGACCCAGGGTCTTCAGCTGGGACTCCACGTTGGCACGCTGCGAGCCTTCCAGGCCGTTCGGGATGGTGACCTGCTTCGGGCCGCCGCAGATCTGGACGGCGACCGCGCTGTTCTTGTCCACCCGCTGGCCGAACGGCGGATCCTGGCCGACCACGGTGCCCTTCTCGCACGTGGTGTTCTGCACCGGGTCACCGGCGGTGAACCGCAGCCCGGCCTGCGTGAGCGCGGCCTGCGCGTCCGCCTGGGTCCGGCCCTGCAGCTGCGGCACGGAGACCTTGTCGGCGCCGGTCTGGTTGAGCCAGAGGGCGGTGGCCAGGGCGATCACCGCGAGCACGCCGAGTGCCGCGAAGGTGGCGATCACCCAGGCCGAACTCTTCCGCTTGCGCGCGTCGCCGACCCGGGCCGGCATCTGCTGGCGGGTCTGCGGGCCCATCACCTGGGTCTGCTGGTAGCCGCCGCCGGCCGCGGCCGGCGCCATCGGCATGGTCTCCTCGGCCGGCATGACCGGGGTGGCCAGCACCGGCCGGCCGGCGGCGGCGCGGAGCAGGTCGGCCCGCATCTCGCCGGCGCTCTGGTAGCGGTTCAGCGGGTTCTTCGACAGCGCCTTGAGGACGATGGCGTCCACGGCGGGGTTGACGTCCGGGTTGATCGTGCTCGGCGTGGGCGGCTGCTCCCGTACGTGCTGGTAGGCGACGCTGACCGGGCTGTCCCCGACGAACGGCGGGTGCCCGCAGAGCAGCTCGAACAGCACGCAGCCGGCCGCGTAGACGTCGGAGCGGGCGTCGACCGCCTCGCCGCGCGCCTGCTCGGGGGAGAGGTATTGTGCCGTGCCGATGACCGCGCTGGTCTGTGTCATCGTGGTGGCGCCGCTGGCCAGCGCCCGGGCGATGCCGAAGTCCATCACCTTGACCTGGCCGGTCTGGGTGAGCATCACGTTGCCGGGCTTGATGTCCCGGTGGATGATCCCGTGCCGGTGGCTGAACTCCAGCGCCGCGCACATGTCGGCGCAGATCTCCAGCGCCCGGCGCGGCTGGAGCCGGCCCTCGACGCCGAGCACCTCCTTGAGGGTCCGCCCGTTGACGAACTCCATCACGATGAACGGCAGCGTCTCGCCGGTCGGGGCGGTCTCCTCGCCGGTGTCGTACACGGCGACGATGGCCGGGTGGTTCAGCGAGGCGGCGTTCTGCGCCTCCCGGCGGAACCGCATCTGGAAGGTCGCATCCCGGGCCAGGTCGGCCCGGAGCATCTTGATCGCGACATCCCGACCGAGCCGGAGATCGCGACCACGGTGCACCTCCGCCATGCCGCCGTAGCCGAGCAGCTCGCCGACCTGGTACCTGCCACCGAGCAGGCGGGCCTGCGCTGTCATCGCGTCTCTCGTCCTTCGCTCGTCGTCGTCTCGCCGCCAGCCGGCTGGAGCCGTACCTCACGACGGTACGACGTGAGGACCGGATAGTCGCCCCCGTGGGCCCGCACCGCGCCGGAGGTCACGCTCACCGGAGCGGGCGCGCCGGGGTCACCGGCCGCCGCGTACTTCCGGTAGTAGTACGAAATCACGC
>NZ_JBSSLX010000326.1:0-4358 GCF_053890995.1 Micromonospora sp. I033
CGAGGTGCTGGCCGAGGCCGGCTTCGACGCGCCCCGGATCGCCGCCCTGCGGGCCGCCGGCACGGTGGCCTGAGCGGCGTCACCGGCCACCCGGCGCGCTCCGCGCCTCAGGCGCGGCGGAAGGCCGGCGCGAGGGCCGGCTCCACCATGTCCCGGAAGTCGCGCGGCAGCTGGACCGCCACGTCCTGGAACTCCCCGCCGGTGATCGCCTCGCGCAGCGTGCAGAACACGGCCCGGATCCCGTCCCGGGCGGCGTTCTCGTCGACCGCGGCCCGTTGGGCGACCCGGGCGACGAACTCGGCCGCGCCGAACCGGTCCGCGGCCTCGGTGCGGGGATGGGGGTTGAGCAGCCGCTGGAGGGGCTTCGGCAGCTGCGCGGCGAGATCCAGCACCTCACCGCCGGTCAACCGCTCGGCCAGGGTCTCCAACGTGGCCCGGGTCAGCTCCGTCGCCCGCTCCTCGGACGTGCCGGTACGCCGCGCCACACGGTCGACGAAGGTGCCGTAGTTCATCCGTGGTACCCCCTTCGGTGTTCGCCCCGGCCGCCTACCCGCCACGGCAACCCGGAAACAACGGCCGGATTTTGCGCCGGCCCGTGCGTGAGGCGCGGTCCGGCGGGTAACCGCCGCCGGTCGTGACCGCAACTACAGGCGCGAGGAGCCCGACCCATGGCGAGTTACACGGACGTCCTTGAGTACCTGTCCGCGCTGGACTATCCGGCCGGCAAGGACGACGTCATCCGGGAGGCCGAACGGGAGGGCGCGCCGCCGGAGGTGTTGCAGGCGCTGCGGGCGCTGCCGCCGGTGGACTACGCCAACGGCAACGAGGTGGCCCGCTCGGCGGGCATCGACGCCGCGCCCGAGGTGGGCCGCTCGCAGCGCGCGGCGCAGGCGCGGGACCGGCACACCCGGGTCTCCCAGCACCTGCGCGGCATCTGACCCCTCGGTGCCGCGCCGGACCCCGGCCCGGGTCCACGGGCACATCCCGGCGGCGCTCCAGCTCGTGGTGATGGCGCTGGTCGGCCTCGCCGCCGCCGGCGCCGCCGCCGTCATGCTCGCGCCGACCCTCGTCCCGCTGGTCGGGTGGGACGCGGCCGCGCTGAGCTGGCTGGCCCTGCAGTGGGTGCGGCTGTCCCGGCTGGACGCCGAGCGGACCGCACGGCTGGCGAAGCTGGAGGACCCCAACCGGGCGATCCGCGACGCCCTGCTGCTGGCCGCCTGCCTGGCGAGCCTGCTCGCGGTCGGCCTGGTGCTGACCACCGCGCACAGCGTCCCGGTCGGACTGCCCCGGGACCTCTACGGTGCTCTCGCCGTGCTGAGCATCGTGGTGTCCTGGTTCGTGGTGCACACCGTCTACACCACCCGGTACGCCCGGCTGTACTACACGGGGGAACCCGGCGGGATCAACTTCCACCAGGACGAGCCACCCTGCTTCTCCGACTTCGCGTACGTGGGCTTCACGGTCGGCGCGACGTTCCAGGTCTCGGACACCGACCTGTGCAGCTCGGACATGCGGCAGACCGCGCTGCGGCACCTGCTGCTGTCCTACCTGTTCGGCGCGGTCATCATCGCCGCCACGGTGAACCTGCTCGCCAGCCTCGCCCAGTGACCCCGGAGACAGGCGGGCGCCCCGGGTCACGAACCGCGACCTGGGGCGCCACGCAGCACCTGTCCCCGCCGGTCCGCGCCCGAACCGGGTCGCGACCGACAGGCGGTGGATGTTCGCCCGAACCGGGCGGGCATCGCTGCCACGATCATCATACGACGAGGCATCAGCCGAACGGGTGAGTATCGCGAAAGTGTGGCCGGTGGCACGTCCAGATCATGCCGTCAACTCCGCGTACCGCTTCTCCAGGTCCACCCGGGCCAGCGCCCCGACCAGCCAGGCCAGCCGCTCCGACTCACCGCTGCCGGCCAGCCCGGCCAGGTCGTCGGCGGAGCGGCCCAGTCCCAGCCGGCGGGCCGCCGCGAGGGCCCGCCGGTCGGCCACCGGCGCCACCTCGCGCCACACCGCCTGCGCCTCGCGCAGGAACAGGTCGGCCACCTCGTCGTCCACCCCGGGCAACGCGGTCAGCAGCCGCCGCTCCCGGGCCGGATCCTGGTGCGCCTCGGTGCGGAGCCGGCGCAGGTCGCCCCGGTACGCGTCGACCACGTTCTGGGCCAGGTCACCGAGGGTGGCGGCGAGCGCGTCCACGTCGCCGCGCTGCCCCGCGGCGCGCAGCACCCGGACCCGGTCGGCGTGCAGGGAGCGGGCCAGCCGCGCGGCACTGTCCCAGCCGGCGTCCCGCAGTCCCGTCGCGGCGTCGACCGCCTTGTGGAAGTCGCCCCGTCGGGCCAGCAGAACGGACAGGTAGAGCACCTGGAACAGCTGGGACGGGTTGTTCGTCACCCGGAACCCGTACCGTTCGGCGAACCCCCGCCCGTCTCCGGCGAGCCGGCGGACCAGCCGCTTCTTGTCCTCGACACTGGAAATCGCACTGGTGGTGGGCATGCCCGCCGTCTACCCGGGCCGGGCCGAGGCATTCAGCCGAGCGTGGTGCCGTGCCGGTCCCGCGCCTTGAGCCGGGTGGTGGGCAGCGCCGGGGCGGGCAGCGGTGGCGCGGCGTCGTCGGCGACCGTGCCGAACCGACGGCCCGCCATCCAGTCCTCGCGCGCGGCGGCGACCTCCTCGTGCGACCGGCCCACGAAGTTCCACCACATCACCAGCGGCTCCTCGAACGGGGTGCCGCCGAGCAGCAGCAGCCGGCTGCCCGGGGCGGCGCGCAGGGTCAGCGCGTCCCGGCCGGCGCCCAGGTAGAGCAGCGCGCCGGGGGCGAAGGCCACCCCGTCCACCTCCGCGGAGCCGGACATGGCGAGCAGCCCGTACTCGAAGTCGCGGCGCAGCGGCAGTGTCGCCGGCGCGGGGCCGCGCACCTCGAGCTGCGCGCCGACCAGCGGCGTGTGCACCACGGCCGGCGAGCGTTCCCCACCCACCTCGCCGACGAGCAGGGTGACGTCCAGGTCGCCGTCGCGCCACCGGGGCAGGTCCGCGTGGTGGGCGAAGTCGGCCGCGCCCGCCCGGGCCGGGTCCGGCAGCGCCACCCAGAGCTGCACGCCGTGCATCAGCGGCGGGTGCACCAGGGGCGAGCGTTCCGAGTGGGCGATGCCGTGCCCGGAGGTCATCACGTTGAGCTGGCCGGGCCGGATGGGCTGGACGTTGCCGAGGCTGTCCCGGTGCAGGATCTCCCCGTCGAGCAGCCAGGTGACCGTCTGCAACCCGCAGTGCGGGTGCGGCGGGACCTCCATGCCCGGGCGCTCGGCCACGTCGTCCGGCCCGAAGTGGTCGACGAAGCACCAGGCCCCGACCAGCCGCCGCTGCCGCTGCGGCAGCAGCCGGCGCACCGTCGTGTAGCGCCCCAACGGCACGTCGTGGCCGGGCAGCAGCACGCTCCCCGGGTCGGTGGGGCCCACGCCAGGTGGGAGGGTCTGCGCCGGCAGGGATTCGGTACGGTCCACCGCCCGACTGTACGCTCGGCCCGCCGCGACGCTCACCGTGTTCCGGACCTCTGGAGACGCCGCTGGCCGGCACCCGGGTGTCCGGGTGCCGGCCAGCGTCTGGCTCAGCTGTTCCAGTGCTGGGCGACGATGTCGGCGGCCTGCTGCTCCCACTGCGCGTACGCGTCCGGGTAGGCCGAGACCTGCACGGTCTGGGCGGCCTCGGTCAGCGGCATGTCCTGCCAGCCGTCGACCTGCTTCAGACCCTTGAGGAACGCAAGCGTCGAGTACTCGGGGTCGGTGATCTGCTCCGGCGTGCCCCAACCCGAGCTCGGGCGCTGCTGGAACAGGCCCAGCGAGTCGTGGTCATTGGCGTCGCCGAGGTGGCCCAGGTTCTCCAGCTTCGACTCCTGCAGGCTGGTGGCGATCGAGATCACCGCGGCCCGCTCCGGCAGACCGGCCTTCTTCGTCGCCGCGATGATCGCCTTGGCGTTGGCGGTCTGCTCGTCGCTCAGGGTGATCTTCGACTGGGTGCCCTGCACACCGTGCGGGATCAGCTTGTCACCCTGCACCGCCACCGCGACCGGCTTGGTGCCCTGCACCGGACCGGCGTCGGCGTGAGCGGCGATCGGACCGGCGAAGACACCACCGGTGAAAGCCAGACCAGCAATACCCAGCACGCTCTTACGCAGCATCGTGTTCACGAGAAGCTCCATTCGGGGGTTGGCGCACACACGCCGACCGGGGGATCGGACTCAGTGGTGTGCGCAAGCACCGTCAGGCGCTCAAGAAGTCTTAGGGGGGATCATCCGGCGCGCGGGGCGGAGCCACTTCGTCGCGCCGGGATCATGTACAACGACCGGCGGCCCACCATCATTCCGGGCC
>NZ_JBSSLX010000327.1:0-4314 GCF_053890995.1 Micromonospora sp. I033
TGGGGGGGGGGGGGGGGGGGGGGGGGAGGAGGGGGGGGGGGGGGGGGGGGGGGGGGGGGGGGGAGGGGGATGCACGATGGGCGCGTGATCGAGGCGTACCCGAAGCAGGTTCCTGTCCGTGCGGCCACCGCCGCGCGCCGACAGCGCACCCTGCCGCCGGCCGCCTCGACGCGCCGCCCACCGTCGTGACCGGGGCGTTCCTCGCCGGTCTGGTGGCCGGCTACGGCGTCGCCGTGCCGGTCGGCGCGATCGCGATCCTCATTCTCGGGCTCAGCGCCCGCACCGGCTTCCGGGTCGGCGCGGCCGCGGCGCTCGCCGTGGCCACCGCCGACGGGCTCTACGCGGCGGTCGCCGCGCTCGGGGGCGCCGGCCTGGCCGGGGTCATCGCGCCGGTCGCCGGGCCGCTGCGGGTGGTCGCCGCGCTGGTCCTGCTCGGGCTCGCCGGTCACGGGCTGTGGCGGACCTGGTCCGCCCGGCGCACCCGCGAGGTCGCCGAGGCGCCGGTGGGGCGCGGGCTCAACACGCCGGGCCGGGCCTATGCCGCGCTGCTCGGCCTGACCCTGCTGAACCCGGCGACGGTGCTCTACTTCGCCGCGCTCGTGCTCGGCCGCCAGGACACCGCCGACCCGGACGCCGCCACGGCCGCGCTCTTCGTGGCCGGCGCGTTCCTGGCCTCGGCGAGCTGGCAACTGGTCGTCGCCGGCGGCGGCACCATGGTCGGCCGGGCCCTGGCCGGGCCGCGCGGCCGCCTGGTCACCGGGCTGGTGTCCAGCGCACTGATCGCCGCCCTGGCGATCGCCACCCTGCTGCCCGACTGAGCCGCGGGTGTCGTACGGTCGGGCGGTGACCAGCCGACCCGCAGCCGGGGGCGGCCGGTGGGTCGAGGTCGACCCGGGCCGCGTCGCCCGCTGGGTCGAGGGCTTCGCCGACCGGCACGGCCCGCCCACCACCACCGTCGAGGCGTACGGGCTGCTGCTCACCGCCCCGGACGGCGCCACCGCCGAGCTGCACGACCCGCCCGGCGCCCCGGCCGCCGCCGACGTGCCCGGGTTCGTGGCCGCCGCCGGTGCGCCCCGCCGGCTCGGCCTGCTGCTGGCCCGCAAGGGCGCCGTGGCGGTCGGCGTCGCCGCCGGTCCGGACCTGGTGGTCTCCAAGGTGGACACCCGGTACGTGCAGGGGCGCACCGCGGCCGGCGGCTGGTCCCAGCAGCGGTTCGCCCGGCGGCGGGACAACCAGGCGAAGGCGGCCCTGGGCGACGCCGCCGAGCTGGCCGTACGCCTGCTGTTGCCGGAGGCGACGACCCTCGCCGCCCTGGTCTGCGGCGGCGACCGGCGGGCCGTGGACACCGTGCTGGCCGACCGGCGGCTGGCCCCGCTCGCCGCCCTGCGCGCGGAGCGGCTGCTCGACGTGCCCGAGCCCCGACACGTGGTCCTGGTCGGCGCGGTGGCCGCCGCCCGCGCGGTCCGGATCCTGGTCCGCGACGCGCCCGACTGACATCGCTGATCGGCGCCGTGCAGGTCCGGCCGGGGTGGCTCCGGTGCCCCGGACACGACGGGACCCCGGCGCCGGGGCGGTCGCCGGGGTCCGGATGCGCGGTCGGGCGTTACAGGCTGCCGCCGAAGGTGTCGCAGGCCTTCGGGTCGCCGGTGGAGAAGCCCTTGGTGAACCACTGCCTGCGCTGCTCGGAGGTGCCGTGGGTGAACTCGTCCGGGTTCACCGGCCGGCCGGAGCGCTGCTGGATCGCGTCGTCGCCGATCTTCTCGGCGGTGTCGATCGCCTGCTGGATGTCCTGCTCGGTGATGCTCTCGAAGATCTTCTGGCCCTGCTCGTCGGCGGTGCCGGTGGCGTTCTTGGCCCAGGCGCCCGCGTAGCAGTCGGCCTGGAGTTCCAGCTTCACCGAGAGCGTGTTGGCGTTCTGCGGGTCGCGCTGCTGCTGTCGGCGCATCTGCGCCTCGGTGCCGAGCAGGTCCTGCACGTGGTGCCCGTACTCGTGGGCCAGCACGTACGGCTGGGCGAACTCGCCCTTGGCGCCGAGCTGGTCGGCGAGCAGGCGGTAGAAGGTGAGGTCGATGTAGACCAGGTCGTCCGCCGGGCAGTAGAACGGGCCGACCCCGGAGTCGGCCGCCCCGCAGCCGGTGCTGACGTTCTGGCTGAAGAACACGGTCTTCGACGGCCGGTACTGCTCGCCGAAGGCCTCGGGCAGGGCGGTCCGCCAGTATGCCTGGATCGAGTTGACGTAGAGGGTGTTGCGGCAGTCGAGCTGCTCCAGCGCGTCCTGCGCCGAGCACTTCTGCTCCAGCGAGGTGTTGTCGCCCTGCTCGGAGCCGCCGCCGTTGGTGGCCGCGTTGAGCCCGAAGCCGCCGCCCACCAGGGCGACCAGGACGGCGATGATGATGCCCACGATCCCGCCCCGGCCACCGCCGATCGGGATCGGGATGCCCATCCCGCCGCCTCCGCCGGACCCTCGCCGGTCGTCCACCTGGCTGGTGTCGATCCGCGCGTTCTCGTTCAGCTCCATGTTGACCCCGATCACCGATTAGTCCATGTGTGGTGGTTGCGGTACCGGACCGGGTCCGGACGGGGTTTTCGGTACCCGATGATCTTGCGCGGTAATCCGGCGGGGCGGCCGAGGAGCGCCCGGTACACTTGGCTCGTGCTGCGCTGCGAAGGCTGAACGGCCCCGCGCCGACGGGAACTGATGACCCGCCGGCGCTTTCGCGTGCCCTGATCAGCCCTTCGCCGAACCCCGAGAGCGAGTACCCCGAAATGATCACTGCCACCGGCCTGGAGCTGCGCGCCGGTTCCCGGATCCTGCTGTCCGACACCACGCTGCGGGTGCAGCCGGGTGACCGGATCGGCCTGGTCGGCCGCAACGGCGCCGGCAAGACCACCACCCTCAAGGTGCTGGCGGGGGAGGGGCAGCCGTACGCCGGGCAGCTCGACCGGCGCAGCGCGATCGGCTACCTGCCGCAGGACCCGCGGACCGGCGACCTGGACGTCACCGGCCGGGACCGGGTGCTCTCCGCCCGCGGGCTGGACGTGCTCATGGCGCAGATGAAGGAGCTGGAGGCCAAGCTCGCCGAGGGCGCCGACGACGAGAAGCTGGTCCGCCGCTACGGCGCGCTGGAGGACCAGTTCGCCTCCCTGGGCGGCTACGCGGCCGAGGCCGAGGCGGCCCGGATCTGCGCCAACCTCGGCCTGCCCGACCGGGCCCTGGCGCAGACCATCGGCACCCTCTCCGGCGGCCAGCGGCGCCGCATCGAGCTGGCCCGGATCCTCTTCCGCGACGCCGGCGAGAACGGCGGCGGCATCCTGCTGCTCGACGAGCCGACCAACCACCTCGACGCCGACTCGATCACCTGGCTGCGCGGCTTCCTCGCCAACCACAAGGGCGGCCTCATCGTGATCTCCCACGACGCGTCCCTGCTGGAGGCGGTGGTCAACAAGGTCTGGTTCCTGGACGCCACCCGGTCCGTCGTCGACGTCTACAACCTGGGCTGGAAGGCGTACCTGGAGGCGCGGGAGACCGACGAGCGGCGCCGCCGCCGGGAGCGGGCCAACGCCGAGAAGAAGGCCGGCGCGCTGAAGGCGCAGGCGGACAAGATGCGGGCCAAGGCCACCAAGACCGTCGCCGCGCAGAACATGGCCCGCCGGGCCGAGAAGCTGCTCTCCGGCCTGGAGGACGTCCGGGTCGCCGACAAGGTGGCGAAGGTGCGTTTCCCCACCCCGGCGCCGTGCGGCAAGACCCCGCTCACCGCCTCCGGTCTGTCCAAGTCGTACGGGTCCCTGGAGATCTTCACCGACGTCGACGTGGCGGTGGACCGCGGCTCCCGGGTGGCCATCCTGGGCCTCAACGGCGCCGGCAAGACCACCCTGCTGCGGATGCTCGGCGGCCTGCTGGAACCGGACACCGGCGAGGTGCGCCCGGGGCACGGCCTGCGGCTCGGCTACTACGCCCAGGAGCACGAGACGCTGGACGTGGAGCGGACCATCCTGGACCACATGCGCAGCGCCGCGCCGGAGCAGACCGACACCGACCTGCGCAAGATCCTCGGCGCGTTCCTCTTCTCCGGCGAGGACGTGGACAAGCCGGCCGGCGTGCTCTCCGGCGGCGAGAAGACCCGGCTGGCTCTGGCCACCCTGGTCTGCTCCGGCGCGAACGTGCTGCTGCTCGACGAGCCGACGAACAACCTCGACCCGGTGAGCCGCGAGCAGGTGCTGGACGCGATCGCCCGCTACCCCGGCGCCATCGTCCTGGTCACCCACGACCCGGGAGCGGTGCTGGCGCTGAAGCCCGACCGGGCCATCCTCCTC
>NZ_JBSSLX010000328.1:0-4304 GCF_053890995.1 Micromonospora sp. I033
GGAGACAGGCGCGGGGACCGGCCGCGATCGGTGCTGATCGGGCTGCTCGCCGTGTGCGTGGCCGCGCTGATCGCGCTGCGGACCGGGCGGGCCACCGACTTCTTCCTGGTGCAGCTGGTCTCCAACGCGGCGAGCGGACTGGCCTGGATGGTCAGCATCGTGGTGCGCTGGCCACTGCTGGGCGTGCTGGTGGGCGCGGCGCTGGGCCAGCGTGGGCGGTGGCGCCGCGACCCGGCGCTGCTGCGGGCGTACGGGCGGGGCAGTTGGGTGTGGGCCGCGACCTACCTGCTGCGGCTGGCGGTGTTCGTGCCGCTGTGGCTCGGCGGGCAGGTGGTCGCGCTGGTGGTGGCCCGGGTGGCGCTGACCTGGCCGCTGGTCGCGGCGGCGCTGGCGGTGAGCTGGCTGGTGATCCGGCGGTCGCTGCCGGCGGATCACCCGGGGTTGCGGCACCCGGTCGTGCGGTCCGAACGGGACGACGCGCCGGCAAAGTAAAAGAGAGGCCGCCACGGGGGGAGCGGCCTCTCCGGTGAAGTACGTTACTCCGTCCACGGCTTTCGTGTGATCCCGCGGGACGCCGATTTTCCCGGCCTTTTTCGCGGCAAGTTCGTCTCCGGGCGGTTCGGTGGGCCGGTCCGTCCGCTGCGTCGGCCGGACGGCCGGCCCACCCGGCCTGACCATGGGAATCAGGCCGCCCGCCGACCGGGCCGCTCCGTTCCCCCTTCGGCCCGGGTCGGCCTCCGTCGCGGGCGGGCCGGGCCCGCCCGCGACGGAGTGGTCACCTCACCCCGCCGGGAAGTAGGTGCCGTAGTCGGCGTACGCCATGGCGACGTCCGCCTGGGCCCAGAACCGGTGGTAGTTGAAGACCGGCTCCGCGCCGCCGTTGAGGTACGCCTGCACCTTCGGCCAGTCCGGGTCGTTCTTGTAGAACGAGCGGATGTCCAGGAAGCTCTTGCCGGCGGCGATGGCGTCGCCGTTGGGCATCTTCCCGGTCCAGCCGGCGGGCACGTAGAGGCCCTGGCCGTCGGCGGCGTTGTAGACGTCGTCGAAGCGCTTGTAGTCGCCGCGCTTCTCCGGCATCGAGACGCCCTTGGTGTCGGCGGCGGCCGACAGCGCGTCCAGCAGGCCCTTGGCGGTGTTCTTCGCCGCGGCGTCGCCGGACTTGGCCGCGTACGCGATCAGGGTCCGGGTGTAGGCGGCGGCGACGCCGACGTCCTGGCCCTTCACCGTCACCTCGACGTGCAGGTTGGTGTTCGGCTGCGGGCTCGTCGGGTTCCAGTTGGCGGGCTGGCCGGTCCACTTCATGTCCGACGGGATCGACCAGTTGGCGCCCAGCGTGGTGTTGGCGATGGCCCACGGCACCCACTTGTCCAGCAGCGCCTTGGCCTTGGCGTTGCCGGTCTCCAGGTACAGCTCGGCGATCCGCTGCATCGACCAGGCCTGCATGCCGAACCACTGGTTGGACGGCGGGTCGTTGTAGACCGGGTCGACGTCGTAGTACATGCCGTAGAAGGTGGCGGTGCCGGCCGGCGGCTGGGCGTAGCTGCCGTCCCAGCTGTTGGTGGCGCCACCGGCGATGCCGCCCTCGGCGGACTGGAGCCAGGTGTAGAACTCCAGCTGCCGGTCGAGGCTCTTCTGCCAGTCGGACACCGCGGTCGGCGACTTGGGCTTGAGCTCGCTGACGTTGGTCAGCGCCCAGGCCGCGAACGGGTTCTGGTAGCCGAAGTGGTTGTGGCTGGAGCCGATACGCCACGACCAGTTCTGGCCGGCCTCGTACGCGCCACCCCAGGCGTAGTACCAGGAGAGCAGGTAGTGCGCCGAGTCGCGGCCGCTGCCGGCCGGGCAGGTGGACGCGCCGACGCAGTTGCCGATCTTCTTGAAGTACTTGTCGAACATCGCGTAGCGCAGGTAGTCACCCATCTTGGCGGCCTTCGCCACGGTGGCCGCGACGTCGGCCTCCCGGCCCTGCGCCTTGGCCCAGGTCAGCGCCCAGTAGGCGGCCTGCACGGCACGCGCGTCGGCGTCCGGGGCGTTGGTGTACTTCCACTGCTTGGCCGGGGCGGCCGACTCCTTGACGAACAGGTCGAGGTAGCCGTACTGGCCGCCGTGCTTGAAGGTGTCGCAGGACGGCTGCGGGACGGTTTCCCAGACCGACTCCTGGGTGCCCCGCTGGAAGGTGTTGATGTAGGCCGGCCGGGTGGTGCCGTCGCCGCAGCGGCCGTAGCCGTAGGTGTTGTCGACGTCCAGCAGCCAGTGCATGCCGTAGATGTCGCCGGTGCCGTAGGTGGACTGGAGCTCCGAGCGGAGCGGGTCCTGGCCTACCGGGACGTTCGGCTCCAGCGCCGACGGGTACTGGCTGGGCAGGTTGTGCTCGGCGGCGTACTGGGGGGTGCCCGCGGCGCCGGCCGTGGGCTGGTCGGCGTGCGACGGGATGATGTACTTCTCCATCACCGTCCAGGCGTTGTTGAACGGGGCCCAGTTCTGGGTGACGCGGCCGTACTGCGCCTCCAGCCAGAGCCAGAAGCTGAACGCCTCCGAGGTGGTCTCGTGGCCGTGGTCGGGCGCCTCGACGATCAGCGTCTCGATGGAGTGGTACGGCACGCCCTCCGGGCTGAAGTAGCCCGAGTTCTTGATCTTGCCGTACTGGTCGAGGAACTTCTTGATGTACGCGTTGTCCCCGCCCGGGGTGTCGTTGTCGATCTCGGTGGCGGTGACCGCGACGGGGGCGAGGCCGGTGGCCGAGGCGGTGATCGTGGCGGTGCCGCCGACCGTGTCGGCGTCCTCCGCGGCCGCCACGGTGGCGGTGACCCCGGTGTTCCAGTTGCTCGGGGTCAGGGTGAGCGTCGCGGGCGACACGGTCACGTCGCCGTCTCCGGCCACGGCGAGGGTCACCGGGACGTTGGTGGTCGGGGCGGCGCTGAGGGTGAACTTCACCGAGGAGCTGCCGCCCTCGTTGACGCTCACCGCCGACGGGGTGGCCACCAGCGCCGGGCCGGAGGCGGGGCCGACCGTGAAGGACTTCTCGGCGACCGCCGTGGCGTTCGCGTTGTCGTACGCCTTGGCCTGGACCGTGTAGCTGCCGGCGGGCAGGTCCTCAAGGGTGTAGCCGTACGGGGCGGTGGTGTCGGTGTTGACCAGCAGGCCGTTGCGGTAGAACTCGACCTTGGCGATGGTGCCGTCCGGGTCGCTGGCGGTGGCGGTCAGCGGCACGTCCGCCGGCGCCACGAACGGGCCGGTCGGCAGACCCAGGGACACTGTGGGCGACTGGTTGGTGGGCGCGCCGTTGCAGGCGACCCCGTTGAGGGTGAAGGCGGTCGGCTTCGGGTTGCTGCCGGTGTGGGCGCCGTTGAAGCCGATGGTGGTGGAGGCGCCGGTGGGCAGGCTGCCGTTCCACGACTCGTTCGTCGCGGTCACCTCGCTGCCGGACTGGCTCCACTTCGCCGACCAGCCCTGGGTCAGCTTCTGGCCGCTGTTCGGGAAGGCGAACTTGAGCGACCAGCTGTTCAGGGCGTCGCCCAGGTTCTTGACGGTGACGTTGGCCGTGAAGCCGTTGTTCCAGTCACTTGTCACATAGGTCACGTCGCAGGCCGGGGCGGCCTGCGCGGCGCCCGCCGGCAGGGCCACCCCGCCGATGGCGAGGGCGGTGGCGGCGAGCATCGCCGTCCGGCGACGTCTGGCCATGAGTCTCATGTGCGCGGTGTCTCCTCGGACCGGGCCGGGACGCGGGGCCCCGGCGGGGCGCCTCCACGCGTCGACGCGGCGGACGCGGGGGGACGGAGGCGCCCGGAAAGGTGGTCGACCCGGCCGTGCCGGGGATCGGGGCGCCGCACCGGTGCTACCGGGTGCCCTCGGCGGCCCTCGCTCGCGCGAGCTGGCTCCACGTCGCGGTTGAGAGTGTGCCATGGAAGCGCTCCCACCACAACGGCCAGGGCAGACATCCAGGTCCATGTTTCGATCTCGTTTAGGGGCTTTCACAAAGCCGTGACGGGCGTTACAGTCGCAAGCATCGGCGATGGGAGCGCTTCCATCGACGGAGATGCAAGTACGAGATCGCCGGGGACCCCGTGTGCCCGGCGCGCCAGCCCAGTGGCTGACGGCGGGCCAGCCCGGACGCCGCCGTCAGCCCTCACCCACCGACATGGAGGGAGGTGGAACCAGAGCCACTCGCGTGGCCCGGCTCCCGCGCGACACGCACGACCGGACGCCATTTCCACTCGTGCGTGTGTGCATCACAGGTGGGGACGGGGGTTGCCCTCCCCCGTCCCCACACTAAACCCCCGTTGTCGACGGGAAAAGAGGCCGACGGG
>NZ_JBSSLX010000329.1:0-4261 GCF_053890995.1 Micromonospora sp. I033
GACCGCGTGCCCCGACGCCGGGGCCGGCGCGGCGGCCGGCGGCGTGGACCGGGTCGGGTCGACCGGGGCGCCGGGCGACGCCGGGGGCACCGGCTCGGTGGGACCCGACGGGGGCAGGTCGGACATGAACCCTCCTCAGCAGCGACGGCTGGAACGGCTCATGATCTTCCACGGTGCGGGCCGGCACCGCAGCCCCCTCGTCGGGGTGGCGCGGCCGCCGATCGGGGCGGCGGCCACGAGCGGGTCAGGCGATGACGCGAACCCGCTCGGCCTGCGGGCCCTTCTGGCCCTGGGCGATCTCGAACTCGACCCGCTGGCCGTCGTCCAACGCCTTGTAGCCGTCCATCTCGATCGCGGAGAAGTGGACGAAGACGTCCTGCCCGCCGTCGACGGCGATGAAGCCGTAGCCCTTTTCGGAGTTGAACCACTTGACGGTGCCCTGTGCCACGGTGCACTTCCTCACTCTGCGCGGCGTTCCACAACCCCGGAGACCGGCGGACCGGCACCGGCGAGCCACCGGTCCGGCGATCGGCGACGACCGCTGAATCGAGTGACCGAAATCGCACGCTACACGAGGCGTGACGACCGCGCACGACCACAAATCGGGCATATTCCGGTCGCTGTCCGCGCCCGCCCGGGCGCGGGCACCAGCCCTTCCGGTATGCATGCCACATGACCAGCGCGCCCACCACGACCACCACCGTCCGCCGGGTCCGGCCGGCGGACGCCGCCCGGATGCGGGCACTCCGGCTGGAGATGCTGGCCGATTCCCCGCTGGCGTTCCTGGAGACCGTGGCCGAGGCCGCCGCCCGGCCGCACGCCGACTACGCGGCCCGGATCGCCGCCGTATCGCAGGGCGATCACAACGCCCAGTTCGTGGCCGATCCGGGCGGCCGCCTGGTCGGTCACGCCGGCGGCACGGTCGCCCCGGACGAGCCGGGGCTGACCGTGATCTACGCCGTCTACCTCACACCGGCCTGGCGGGGCAGCGGGCTGCTCGGCGCGCTGGTGGACGAGGTGGCCGCCTGGTCCCGGGCGTGCGGCCGGCCCGAGCTGATGCTGGAGGTGGTGGTCGGCAACGACCGCGCCCGCCGGGCGTACGAGAAGCTGGGCTTCGTGGACACCGGCGTGCGGGTCCCGCACCCGAGGATCCCCGGTCTCCACGAACTCCAGATGCGCCGCCCGGCCTGACCGGTTCGGGTGCGCCCGTTGTCGCTCCGGCAACAACAGACGCACCCGAGCGCGACCGGCCTCAGACGTGCCGGCGGCTCTGCACGATGCGGAACCGGTTCGCCACGTAGGCGCCGTCGGTCAGCGCCGAGTTCGCCGCCGGGTTCGCCCCCGAGCCGTGGAAGTCGGAGAACGCCGCCGACTGGTTGACGAACACCCCGCCGGTCAGGTTGCAGGACAGGTGCACCCCGGCGTCGATCGCCGCCGCCTCGGCCGCGTCCAGCACCGCCTCGTCGGTGGAGTAGACGCCGGCGGTCAGGGCGCCCTTGTCCCCGACGGTCGAGCGGAGGATCTCCAGGCTGTGCCCGGTCGAGTCGGTCGCGATGGCGAACGAGATCGGGCCGAACCACTCGCGGGAGTAGGTCGCGGTGTCGGCCGCGTCCAGCTTGACCACGGTCGGCGTCCGCACCACGGCGTCCGGGAAGGACGGGTGCGCCACGGTACGCGACTCCAGCACCGGCTCGCCGACCTTGGTGACCTCCTCCAGCCGCTCCAGCACGCCGTCGTTGACGATCGCGCCGGTCAGCTCGACGCTCCGGGCCGGGTCGGCCGTGAGCTTGGCGACCGCGCCGGCGATGCCGGCGGCCACCTCGTCGAAGCTCTTGTGCCCCTGGTCGGTGTCGATGCCGTCCCGCGGGATGAGCAGGTTCTGCGAGGTGGTGCACATCTGGCCGCTGTAGAGGGTCAGCGTGAAGCCGAGGTTGCGGCACATCCCGGCGAAGTCGTCGGTGGAGTCGATCACCACCGTGTTCAGGCCGGCCTTCTCGGTGTAGACGGCGGCCTGCCGTGCGTTCGCCTCCAGCCAGTCGCCGTACTCGGTGGAACCGGTGAAGTCGACGATCCTGACGGCCGGGTGCAGGGCCAGGGTCGAGGCGAGCTTCTCGCCGGCCGCCTCGGGGGCGAGCTGCACCAGGTTGGGGTCGAAGCCGGCCTCGGCGAGCACCTGGCGGGCGTACTTCACGGTGATGGCGAGCGGCAGCACCGCGCGCGGGTGCGGCTTGACGACCACGGGGTTGCCGGTGGCCAGCGAGGCGAAGAGCCCGGGGTACGAGTTCCAGGTCGGGAAGGTGTTGCAGCCGATCACCAGCGCCACACCGCGGGGCACCACGTGGAACGTCTTGCTCATCCGCAGCGGGTCACCCTTGCCGGCGGCCTTCTCCCAGCCGGCCGTGCCCGGGTGCCGGGTCATCTCGGCGTACGCGTAGGCGATCGCCTCCAGCGCCCGGTCCAGCGCGTGCGCGCCGCCGGCCTGGAACGCCATCACGAAGGCCTGGCCGCTGGTGAACTGCACCGCGTTGGCAAGCTCGAAGACGTTCTTGTGCAGCCGGTCGAGGATCTCCAGGCAGACCCCTGCCCGGGCCTGCGGGCCGGCGTCGCGCCAGGCCGGCAGGGCGGCGCTGGCGGCGGCCACGAGCTGGTCGGGGGCGGCGTGCGGGTAGCGCACGTCGAGCGCCACGCCGAACGGGCTGACCTCGGTGGCGACCGTGCCGCCGTCGCCCGGCTGGTCGAGCGGGAAGTCGGCGCCCAGGTACGCCTCGAAGGCGGCCTTGCCGTCGGCGGCGGCGGTCTCGCCGTAGACCCGAGGGCTGGGCGACTCGGGATAGGCGGACCAGTACCCGCGCTCCGTGATCGCGGTCAGCGCCCGGTTGAGGGTCTCGGCGTGCCTGTCGTACAGGGGGTGCGGGGTCTCCGTCATGCCCGCCATCATGCAACAGGAAGCCACCAGATCAGTAGTGGCGTGTCACAAGTCAGATCGTCAGTTGCCAGTCGGTCGAGCCGGCCGCCGGCCGGTAGCCGAGCTGCTCGTTGATCGCGATCATGTGGGTGTTCGCCGCCGCGTTGAAGGTGTCGATCACGCGCAGCTCCGGTTCGTGCGCCAGCGCGTGGTCGAGGTTCTCGATCTTCGTGAGCAGCCCGAGCCGGCGGCCACGGTGTGCCGGGTCGACGATGGTGATCTGCTGCCAGGCGTGCCAGGTGGTGTTGGCCGCCAGGCTGACCATGCTCCACGCGACCAGCCGGCCGGACGCCCCGTGCACCGCCCCGACGCTGTACCGGCGGACCCCGCGCGCGTCGAGCGCCCGCTCCGTGCCGCGGATCCGCTCGGCGTCGACCTTCTCCTGCTCCCATTCGAGGTCACCCAGGGGAGCGTCCACGAGGAGCCGCCCCTCCAGGTAGGCGACGTCGGCGACGTACTCCTCGGGGGTGCGGTTCGACCAGCGGACCGTGCGGTAGCCGGCGGCGGCCGTGCGGGCACCGGCGAGCAGGCCGGCCAGGCGCGGCCGGTCGAGCGCGGTGACGTCCAGCCGGCGGCGGACGTCGGCGAGCGCCGGCTTCGCGCCGACGGCCGCGGCGAAGCCGGCCCCGGGCAACTCCCGCCCCTCCTCCCCGGGCAGCGGGCTGACCGTCGACCCGACCAGCCGCTTGCCGCCGTGCTCCCGCAGCAGCCGCAGCCCGTGCTCGTGGAGGGCGCGCCCCACCCCGCGCCGCCGGTGGGCGGGGTCCACCACCAGCTCGACGCTGGCGTTCTCGGTGTTGTCCAGGGTGTGCAGGTACAGCCGGAGCCAGCCGGCGGGCGCGCCGTCGAGGCGCGCCACCCACCAGCGCATGTCGACGCCCGGCATCGGGTGCCGCAGCGGCGCCTCGAACCGCCGCCGGCACAGCGGGGGGAGGTCCGGCTCGTCCACGGCCTGCGCCGCGACCGCCGTCCGGTAGACGGCGTCGAGGGTCGCCTGGTCGGCGGGGTCGAGGGGAGAGACGGAGATGCCCATGCCCGCGAGCCTGGCGCAGCCGACAGCGAAGGGGCCAGCGGTTTTCCGCCGGCCCCTTCGGACGTTGGTCGGGAGGGACGTCCGCACAACGCCTCCGGCGTTGGGTCGCAAGAACTTGAAAAGTCTCCGGCGGATGCCCTCCCGCACGGAGCATCTTGCGCCGTCCAATTCCTGCCGTCAAGTCCTTGTCGGCGCGTTTTCCACACTCACAGCGAAAAGCCAGTTACCCAACGGATCACCCCAATCCCCCGCCCGGGCGATCC
>NZ_JBSSLX010000330.1:0-4251 GCF_053890995.1 Micromonospora sp. I033
GCTTCGCCGCTTCTCGCCGCGCCGACCAGGGGCTTTGGTCCCGAATCAGAATCTCCACAGCGGACGTTCAGCTCCCGGAGAAGTCGATGATCTAGAGGTTAGGTCGTGGTCGCCAGGGTAGGGACCACTCATGCGCGTCCTTGGAATCAACGCGATCTTCCACGACCCGGCGGCCGCCCTGGTGGTCGACGGCCGGGTGGTGGCCGCCGCCGAAGAGGAGCGGTTCAGCCGCCGCAAGCACGGCAAGCGCCCGGTCCCCTTCGCCGCCTGGGAACTGCCCGAGCTCTCCGCCGCGTGGTGCCTGAGCAGCGCCGGGATCGACGTGGACAGCCTCGACGCGGTGGCGTACTCCTTCGACCCCGGCCTCTGCCGCGACGCCGCCGAGCTGGGCCTCAGCGACCCCTGGGACTGGCTGCGGGTCGACTACGCCCGGCGCGCCCCGCAGTTCCTCGCCGCCGCCCTGCCCGGGCTCGACCCGGACAAGGTGCGGTTCGTGCCGCACCACGTGGCGCACGCCGCCTCCGCCGGCCTGGCCGCCCCGCCGGCCGGCGACGACACCGCGGTGCTGGTGCTCGACGGCCGCGGCGAGGTGGCCAGCCACCTGGCCGGCGTCTACCGCGACGGACGGCTGTCCCCCCTGCACTCCCAGCAGCTCCCCCACTCGCTCGGCCTGCTCTACGAGGACCTCACCCGGCACCTCGGCTTCCTGCACTCCAGCGACGAGTACAAGGTGATGGCGCTGGCCTCCTACGGCCGGCCGAAGCACCTGGGCCTGCTCCGCGAGCTGGTGCGGGTCACCGACGACGGCGGTTTCCAGGTCGAGCGGATCGACTGGACGAGCATGGCCAAGGCGGTCGCCGCCGGCGGCGAGCCGGCCGAGGAGCACGCCGACCTGGCGTCCAGCGTGCAGGCCCGGCTGGAGGAGGTCCTCCTCGACCTGTCCCGCTGGCTGTACGAGGCGTCCGGCGGGGCCACCACCCTGGCCATGGCCGGCGGGGTGGCGCTGAACTGCGTGGCCAACGCGCGGATCGCGGCCGAGGGGCCGTACCGGGACGTCTGGGTGCAACCGGCGGCCGGCGACTCGGGCACCGCCCTCGGCGCCGCGTTGCACGTGGCCGGTGAGCTGGGCGACCGCTGCACCCCGATGGCCGGCGCGGACCTGGGCCGGGGCTGGTCGGACGAGGAGCTGGAGGCGGAGCTGCGCCGGGCGGCGCTGCCGTACACCCGGCCGGCGTCGATCGCCGCCGAGGCCGCCCGGGTGCTCGCCGACAACGGCATCGTCGCCTGGTACCAGGGGCGCAGCGAGTACGGCCCGCGGGCGCTGGGCCACCGGTCGCTGCTGGCCCACCCCGGCGACCCGGACACCACCCGCCGGATGAACGACGTGAAGGGGCGGGAGCAGTTCCGGCCGATCGCCCCGATGGTCCGGGCGGAGCGCTTCGCGGAGATCTTCGAGGGGGTCTACCCCAGCCCGTACATGCTCTTCGTGCACCGGGTGAAGCCGGAGTGGCGGGACCGGATCCCCGCGGTCACCCACGTCGACGGCACCGCCCGGGTGCAGACCGTGCACCCGGAGAGCGAGCCGGTGGTGGCCGAGCTGCTGGCCGAGTTCGAGCGGCGCAGCGGGCTGCCGGTGGTGGTGAACACCTCGCTGAACACCGCCGGGCGGCCCATGGTGGACACCCCGCGCGAGGCCATGGAGCTGTTCGGCTCGGCGCCGGTGGACCTGCTCGCGCTCGGCCCGTTCGCGGTGCACCGCGAGGCGCTGGGCGGCGCCCGGTGATCAGCGTGGTGGTGCCCACCCTGGGGCGGCCGAGCCTGGCCACCCTGCTGGACACCCTCGCCCGGCAGCTCGGCGGGCTGGCCGGGGCCGAACTGCTGCTGGTCGACGACCGGCGCGACGACACCGGGGAACTGGCGGTGCCGGGGGCGCTGGCGGCGTACACGAAGGTGCTGACCGGGCGCGGCGCGGGCCCGGCGGCGGCCCGCAATCTCGGCTGGCGCGCCGCCCGGGGCGAGTGGGTGGTCTTCCTCGACGACGACGTGGTGCCGGCGCCGGACTGGGCCCGGCGGCTGCGCGAGGACCTCGCGGTGGCCGGTGCCGTCGGCGGCGTGCAGGGCGTGGTGGACGTGCCGCTGCCCGCGCACCGGCGCCCCACCGACTGGGAGCGCGGCACCGCCGGCCTGGCCGAGGGCCGGTGGATCACCGCGGACATGGCGTACCGCCGGGCGGCCCTGGCCGCCGTCGGCGGGTTCGACGAGCGCTTCCCCCGCGCCTACCGGGAGGACGCCGAACTGGCCCACCGGGTCCGGCGCGCCGGTTGGGAGCTGGTCCGCGGCCACCGCCGGGTGACGCATCCGGTACGCCCGGAGGGCCGCTGGGTCAGCCTGCGCACCCAGCGCGGCAACGCCGACGACGCGCTGCTGCGCCGGCTCTACGGCCGCACGTGGCGGGCCGACCTGGACCTGCCCCCGGGACGCCGCCCCCGGCACGTGGCGGTCGCCGCGGCGGGCGCGGTGGCGCTGGCCGCCACGGCGCTGCGCGCCGCTTCCCCGCGGTCCGGCCGGGCCCGGCCGGCGCTCGGCGTGCTCGGCGGCCTGGCGGCGTCCGGCTGGGCGGCCGGCACCGCCGAGTTCGCCCGGGCCCGCGTCGCGCCCGGCCCGCGCACCCCCGACGAGGTCGCCACCATGCTGGTGACCAGCGCGCTCATCCCGCCGCTCGCGGTCGTCCACTGGGTACGCGGCTGGTGGCGCGCCCGCGCCGTGCCCACCGGAGCGGTGGTCACCGCGGACCGACCGGCGGCGCGTCATGTTTAGTTCCTTGTCCCAGGGCAACTGGTCCGGCATGAATCCGCCCGGTCCCGCCCTCCACGACGCGGTGCTGCTCGACCGGGACGGCACGCTGGTCGAGGACGTGCCCTACAACGGCGACCCGGAGAAGGTCCGGCCGCTGCCCGGCGCCCGCGAGGCGCTGGACCGGCTGCGCGCCGCCGGGCTCCGGCTCGCCGTGGTGACCAACCAGTCCGGACTGGCCCGCGGCTACTTCACCGAGGCCCAGATGCACGCCGTGCACGCCCGGATCGAGGAGCTGCTCGGCCCCTTCGACCACTGGGCGATCTGCCCGCACGACGACACCGACGGCTGCGCCTGCCGCAAGCCCGCCCCCGGGCTGGTGCACGAGGCCGCGCGGGCGCTGGGCACCAGGATCCCGGTGGCGCCGGCCGTCGCCCGGGACCTGCCGGCCGCGGTGGACGAGATCCTGCGCCGCGGCCGGGCGGTACGGCCGGTGGTGCCGCGGACCGGCCGGGCCGGCACGGTGCTGGCGGTGCGCAGCGACTCGGCCGGCGACGTGCTGGTCACCGGGCCCGGGATCCGCGCGGTCGCGGCCGGGGCGGAACGGGTGGTGCTGCTCTGCGGGCCACGCGGCCGGGCGGCGGCCGAGCTGCTGCCCGGCGTCGACGAGATCATCGAGTGGCGGCTGCCCTGGATCGACGGCTCCCCCGGGCCGGTCGACCCCGGGGACATGCGCCGGCTCACCGCCCGGCTGGCCGCCATGGGGGCCGACGAGGCGGTCGTCTTCACCTCATTCCACCAGTCGCCGCTCCCCCTCGCCCTGCTGCTGCGGATGGCCGGCGTGCCCCGGATCAGCGCCATCAGCGACGACTACCCCGGGTCCCTGCTGGACGTCCGACACCGGGTGCCGGTCGGGGTGCCCGAGCCGGAGCGGGCGCTCTCCCTGGCCGCCGCGGCCGGTTTCGCCCTGCCGGCCGACGACGAGCCGGTGCTGCGGCTCCGCGCCGACCTGCCCGCGCCCACCGTCGACCTGCCCGCCGGCGGCTACCTGGTGGTGCACCCCGGCTCGTCGGTGCCGGCCCGGGCCTGCCCGCCCGAGCGCTGCGCCGACATCGTGGCCGCCCTGGCGGCCGACGGGCACCGGGTGCTGGTCACCGGCGGGCCCGGGGAACGGGAGCTGACCGCCCGGGTCGCCGCCGCCGGCGGCACCGACATCGGCGGGGCCACCGACCTGGCCGGGCTCGCCCGGATCGTCGCCGGGGCCCGCTGCCTGGTGGTCGGCAACACCGGGCCGGCCCACCTCGCCGCCGCCGTCGGCACCCCGGTGGTCAGCCTCTTCGCCCCGACCGTCCCGTTCGGGCAGTGGGGGCCCTACCGGGTGCCCACCGTGCGGCTCGGCGACGCCGGGGCGGCCTGCCGGGACACCCGGGCGGCCCGCTGCCCGGTCGCCGGGCACCC
>NZ_JBSSLX010000331.1:0-4165 GCF_053890995.1 Micromonospora sp. I033
CCGGTCGGCCCAGCCCCGGGACAGCGACGGCGTGTCGCTCGGCGGCTGCTCCGGCGGGAAGCGGTCGGCCGGACCGGCGGAGCGCGGCGCCTCGGCCGGGGGCTGCTCCGGCGGGAAGCGGTCGGTCCAGCCGTGGGAGAGCGACGGGGCGGTTTCGGTGCGCTCGCCGGTCGGGGCGTGGAAGCCCGGGGGCACCTCGAAGCCGGAGGCGGCGGCGCCGACCGGCGGCACCTGGAGGGCCGGCGGCGCGGACGTCGGGCCGCTCTCCGCCCAGCGTGGGGCGCGTCCCGCGGGCGGGTCGTCGGAGGCGTGCCGGGACCCGGTGGGCTCCGCCTCCGCGGTCGGCTGCTCGACCGCGGGCGCGGGCCGCTGGGCCGGCACGACCAGCCGGTCGCCGTCGGTCTCCCGGCGCGGTTCGTCCGCGGGCGGGGCACTGACCGGCGCCTGGCGGGTCACGGGCGACTCCTCCCCGGCGTG
This sequence comes from Micromonospora sp. I033, assembly GCF_053890995.1. Taxonomy (NCBI): domain Bacteria; kingdom Bacillati; phylum Actinomycetota; class Actinomycetes; order Micromonosporales; family Micromonosporaceae; genus Micromonospora; species Micromonospora sp. I033. Next base: position 478 of record NZ_JBSSLX010000331.1, read on the forward strand.
GTGCACGCCGTTGACGTGGCGGCCGTTGACCCGGCCCGGCGGCTCCTCGGCGGTCAGCCCGGGCAGCGGGGCCGGGAGGTCGCCGTGCCGGGGGGACGAGGCGCCCCAGCCGGTGAGGTCGGCGCGGGGCCAGCCGCCGGGCGCCGGCGCGCCCCGGGCCCAACCGGTCGCCGGGGGCGCCCACCCGCTGCCGGCGCGGGCCAGGTCGTCCTGCTGACCCGTGCCGTCGCCGTGCTCTCCCGGGGTGGCGGCTCCGGGTTGCCCTGATTCACTCACCGCGCGCTCCTTGGTCGCCCCCGCTGAGGCTACCGTGTGGTGACAGTGGCGATAAGTTACAGCGGCGGGCCAATTCCGCGACGGGTTCACGAACCCGGACCGGTTCGGGTGATAAGTGCCGGCTCGTACAGAGAAACTCGGAGGTTCCCATGACCGCTGTGGGGAACGGTGCGCAGACCGCCGGCCGGCCCACCCGCCTGCCCCGCTCGGCGCGGCGCAAGCAGCTGCTCGCGGCCGCCCAGGAGGTGTTCGTCGCGCAGGGCTACCACGCCGCCGCGATGGACGACATCGCCGAGCGGGCGGGTGTCTCCAAGCCCGTGCTCTACCAGCACTTCCCGGGCAAGATGGAGCTCTACCTGGCGCTGCTGGACACGCACTGCGACGCCATCGTGGCGAAGGTGCACGACGCGATGCGCGGCACCAACGACAACAAGGAGCGGGTCGGCGCCTCGGTGCGCGCGTACTTCGACTTCGTCGACCACGAGAGCGAGGCGTTCCGGCTGGTCTTCGAGTCGGACCTGCGCAACGACCCGGCCGTGCGGCAGCGGGTGGAGCGGGTCGAGCAGGGCTGCATCGCCGCGATCACCGACACCATCATCTCGGACACCGGCGTGAGCCGGGCACACGCCGAGCTGCTCGCGTCCGGGCTGGTCGGTGCCGCCGAGACGGCCGCCCAGTTCTGGCTGGCCGGCGGCCGTCAGGTGCCCAAGGCGGAGGCCGAGGCCCTGGTCGCGGCGCTGTCCTGGCGGGGCATCGCCAGCTTCCCGCTGCAAGGTGAGTCAGCCTGAACATCGGGCCGCCAGATCGGATAGCCTTCCCAGGGTGGCTTTTTCGCCCCAGTTGAGGAGGCACAGTGGAGGTCAAGATCGGCGTGCAGTACGCGCCGCGGGAGCTGGTCCTGGAGAGCGCGCAGTCGCCGGCCGAGATCGAGCAGATCGTGACCGACGCCGTCGCCAAGGGTGAGGGCACCCTCTCCCTGACCGACGAGAAGGGCCGGCGGGTCATCGTGCCGGTCACGAAGGTCGCCTACGTCGAGATCGCGGAGGCCTCGCCCCGCGCGGTCGGGTTCACCGTCCGCTGATCCCCGGCCGGCCCGCCTTCGCGGGCCGTGATCCCCAGCCGGCCCGCCGTGGCGGGGCCTCCCCGTCACGGCGGCGCACGGCGTCAGTTGTTCAGACCCACCGCGGTCATCCGCGCGGTGTGCGCGTCGGTCAGCCGGCGGAAGAGCGCCGGCACGTCCACGCCCTCCCGGGAGATCAGCGCGGTGAGCGCGCCCCGGTCGGCGGCGGCGACCCGGCCGGCCTGGGAGAGCGCCTCGCCGACCAGCCGCCGGGCCCACATGGAGAGCCGGTTGGCCACCCGGGGGTCGGCCTCGATGGCGGCCCGGATCTCGGCGGCGGCGAACTCGGCGTACCGGGAGTCGTGCAGCACGTCGAGGATCAGTCGCCGGTCCGGCCCGTCGAGGCGGTCGGCGATCGCGCGCAGGAAGTCGTCGCTGATGGCGTCGCCGACGTACGCCTTGGTCACCGCCTCCAGCCAGCCCTTCGGCTCGGTCGAGTCGTGGTACGCGTCCAACGCCCCGACGTAGGGGGCCATGGCCTCGTCGGGGGTCACGCCGAGCGCGGTGATCCGGTCGGCGATCCACCGGTAGTGGGCGATCTCGGCGGCGGCCATCTCGCTCAGCGCGGCCCGGCGGCGCAGGTCGGGGGCGAGGCGGGCGTCGGCGGCCAGCCGGTCGAAGGCGAGCAGTTCGCCGTAGGCGACGAGGCCGAGCAGGTCGGCCAGCGCGGGGTCGGGGGCGGACACGACCGCAGGCTACCGCCCGGACACAAGAGCGGCCGCACAGTGACCCAGGTCACACCGGTCACCCCCGGGCGCGGTGCGGTCACCCGGAATCAGGACGACCCCCGGGCAGTTCAGGTAGGATGACACAGTTGCCGTGGGCACCCGATCAGCTCAGCTGATCACTACCGGTCCCCGGCGCGCGTGCGGCCCGGTCCGGCTCGGCGTCACCGCCCCCCGACCGTGTGGCCCGCGCCATACCGTTCGCGCCCTGAGGACATGACGGGGCGCACCACGAGAGGGCACCCCTAAATCCATATGAGCGAGCAGATTCAAGGCCAGGTACTGGCCCCCACCGCTCCGGTCCGTCCGGAGGCTCCCACCTTCGCCGAGCTCGGCGCCCGCCAGGAGACCGTCGAGGCGCTGGCCGCCGCCGGCATCACCCGCGCCTTCGCCATCCAGGAGTACGCGCTGCCGATCGGGCTGCGCGGCGTCGACCTGATCGGCCAGGCCCCGACCGGCACGGGCAAGACCCTCGGCTTCGGCATTCCGCTGCTGGAGCGCGTCTTCGCCCCCGCCGAGGGCGGCGACGGCGTCCCGCAGGCGCTGGTCGTCGTCCCCACCCGCGAGCTGGGTCTCCAGGTCGCCAAGGACCTCGACGCCGCGGGCCGCACCCGGGGCGTCCGGGTGCTGCCGATCTACGGCGGTGTCGCGTACGAGCCGCAGATCGACGCGCTGCGCAAGGGCGTCGAGATCCTGGTCGGCACCCCGGGCCGGCTGCTGGACCTGGCCAAGCAGAAGCACCTCCGGCTCGACCGGGTGCACGCGCTGGTGCTCGACGAGGCCGACCGGATGCTCGACCTGGGCTTCCTGGACGACGTCGAGAAGATCCTGTCGATGCTGCCGGAGGACCGGCAGACCATGCTCTTCTCGGCCACCATGCCGGACCCGATCGTGGCGCTGTCCCGGCGCTTCCTGCGCCGGCCGGTGACCATCCACGCCGGGCACACCGCCGAGACCGGCCCGTCGCCGCAGACCCAGCAGCTGGTCTACCGCACCCACTCGATGAACAAGGTCGAGATCGTGGCGCGCATCCTCCAGGCGGAGGGTCGCGGGCTGACCATGATCTTCACCCGGACCAAGCGGGCCGCCGACCGGGTGGCCGAGGACCTCGACTTCCGCGGTTTCGCGGTGGCCGCCGTCCACGGCGACCTGGGCCAGGGGGCGCGGGAGCGGGCGCTGCGGGCGTTCCGGGCCGGCAAGATCGACATTCTGGTCGCCACCGACGTGGCGGCGCGCGGGCTCGACGTCACCGGCGTCACCCACGTCATCAACTACGACTGCCCGGAGGACCAGGACACCTACACCCACCGGATCGGCCGCACCGGCCGGGCCGGGGCGTCCGGTGTCGCGGTGACCTTCGTCGACTGGGACGACATGCCCCGCTGGCGGATCATCGACAAGACCCTCGGGCTCGACATGCCGGAGCCGCCGGAGACCTACCACACCTCTCCGCACCTCTACACCGACCTGGACATCTCCCGGGACATCACCGGCACGCTGCCGACCGCCGAGCGCACCCGCGCCGGCCTGTCGGCCGAGGTCGAGGAGGACCTGGGCGGTGGCCGGT
>NZ_JBSSLX010000332.1:0-4150 GCF_053890995.1 Micromonospora sp. I033
CACGCCCTGGCCGGGAACACGGCCTTCGTCGAGACCCTGGCCGACGCGGTCAGCGCGGCCGGCGGGCAGCCGCTGCCGGTGTTCTGCGGCTCGCTGCGCGGGCTCACCCCGGGCGCGGGCCCGCTGGAGGAGTTCGCGCGGTGCGACGCCCTGGTGGTGACGGTGCTCGCGGCCGGCGGGGCGGTCGCCGCGGACGCCTCCGGCGGCGGCGACGAGGACGCCTGGGACGTCGGCGCGCTCGCCGCCCTGGACGTGCCGATCGTCCAGGCGCTCTGCCTGACCAGCGACCGCGACCGGTGGGCGGCCAGCGACGCGGGACTGTCCCCGCTGGACGCCGCCATGCAGGTGGCCATCCCCGAGTTCGACGGCCGGATCGTCACCGTGCCGTTCTCGTTCAAGCGGATCGACGCCGACGGGCTCTCGGTCTACCAGCCCGACCCGGAGCGCGCCGCCCGGGTCGCCGGCATCGCCGTCCGACAGGCCCGGCTGCGGCACGTGCCGAACGCCGACAAGCGCCTGGCGGTCGTACTCAGCTCGTACCCGACGAAGCACTCCCGGGTCGGCAACGCGGTCGGCCTGGACACCCCGGCCTCGGCGGTCCGGCTGCTCGCCGCCCTCGCCGAGGCCGGCTACCACCTGGGCGACGGGCCGGTGCCGGACGACGGGGACGCGCTGATCCACGCCCTGATCGCCGCCGGCGGGCACGACGTCGAGTGGCTCACGCCGGAACAGCTCGCCGCCGCCGAGGCGCGGGTGCCGGGGGAGACCTACCGGCGCTGGTTCGCCGCGGTGCCCGCCCCGCTGCGGGAGGGGATGCGGGAGCACTGGGGCGAGCCGCCGGGCCGGCTCTACACCGACGGCGGGGACCTCGTCCTGGCCGGGCTGCGCTTCGGCAACGTTGCGCTGCTCATCCAGCCGCCCCGCGGCTTCGGCGAGAACCCCGTGGCCATCTACCACGACCCGGACCTGCCGCCCAGCCACCACTACCTGGCCGCGTACCGCTGGCTGGCCGCGCCGGTCGCCGACGGCGGCTTCGGCGCGGACGCCGTGGTGCACCTCGGCAAGCACGGCACCCTGGAATGGCTGCCCGGCAAGGGCCTCGGGCTGGCCGCCGACTGCGCCCCCGACGCGGTCCTCGGCGACCTGCCGCTGGTCTACCCGTTCATCGTCAACGACCCCGGCGAGGGCACCCAGGCCAAGCGGCGGGCGCACGCCGTGGTGGTCGACCACCTGGTGCCGCCGATGGCCCGCGCCGAGACGTACGGCGACCTGGCCAAGCTCGAACAGCTGCTCGACGAGTACGCCACCGTGCAGGCCCTCGACCCGGCCAAGGCGCCCACCGTGCAGCGGCAGATCTGGGACCTCGTCCGCGCCGCCGAGCTGCACCACGACCTGCACCAGGCGGAGATGCCCGCCGAGGACGACTTCGACGACTTCGTGCTGCACCTCGACGGCTACCTCTGCGAGGTCAAGGACGTGCAGATCCGCGACGGCCTGCACGTGCTCGCCGAGGCACCCGCCGGGGAGGCCCGGGTCAACCTGGTCCTCGCCGTGCTGCGCGCCCCGCAGGTCTGGGGCGGGGTCCGGGCGCTGCCCGGACTGCGCCAGGCCCTCGCCGCCCACGCCGGCCTCGACGAGGCGGCGCTGCTCGCCGCGCCCGGCGCGCGGATCACCGTGCCGGCGGCGCTCACCGAGGCGGTCGACGGGCCGGCCGCCACCGCCGCCGACGCCGTCGACCTCGTCGAGGCCCTGGCCCGCCGGCTGGTGCTCGGCATGGAGACCCTCGGCTGGGACGAGACCAAGGCCGGCGCGGTGGTCGAGGAGGTGGTCGGCGCAGTGGTGCCCGAGGCCGCCGAGGTGCTCCGCTTCGCCGCCCGCGAGGTGGTGCCCCGGCTGGAGCGCACCACCGACGAGATCGACCGGGTGCTCGGCGCGCTCGACGGCCGGTTCGTCCCGCCCGGCCCGTCCGGCTCGCCCACCCGCGGGCTGGTCAACGTGCTCCCCACCGGACGCAACTTCTACTCGGTCGACCCGAAGGCCATCCCCAGCCGCAACGCCTGGGACGTCGGGGTGGCCCTCGCCGACTCGCTGCTGGCCCGGCACCTCGCCGACACCGGCGCGTACCCGCGCTCGGTCGGGCTCACCGTCTGGGGCACCAGCGCCATGCGGACCCAGGGCGACGACATCGCCGAGGTGCTGGCGCTGCTCGGCGTCCGTCCAACGTGGGACGACCGGTCCCGCCGGGTCACCGGCGTCGAGGTGGTGCCCCTGGCCGAGCTGGGCCGCCCCCGGGTCGACGTCACGGTGCGCATCTCCGGCTTCTTCCGGGACGCCTTCCCGCACGTCGTGGCCCTCATCGACGACGCCGTCCGGCAGGTCGCCGCGCTCGACGAGCCGGCCGCGGAGAACTACGTGAAGGCCCACGTGGACGCCGACGTCGCCGAGCACGGCGATCCGCGCCGGGCCACCGCCCGCATCTTCGGCTCGAAGCCCGGGGCGTACGGGGCCGGGCTGCTGCCGCTCATCGACGCCCGGAACTGGCGCACCGACGCCGACCTGGCCGAGGTGTACGCCGTGTGGGGCGGCTACGCGTACGGGCCGGGGCTGGACGGGCGGGAGGCCCGGGCCGACATGGAACGCTCCTTCGCCCGGATCGCCGTCGCCGTCAAGAACCAGGACACCCGCGAGCACGACATCGTCGACTCCGACGACTACTTCCAGTACCACGGCGGGATGGTGGCCATGGTCCGCCACCTCACCGGCGGCTCCCCGGCCGCGTACGTGGGCGACTCGGCCCTGCCGCACGACGTGCGCACCCGCACCCTCGGCGAGGAGACCCGCCGGGTGTTCCGGGCCCGGGTGGTCAACCCGCGCTGGATCGCCGCCATGCGCCGGCACGGCTACAAGGGCGCCTTCGAGCTGGCCGCCACCGTGGACTACCTGTTCGGCTACGACGCCACCGCCGGGGTCGTCGACGACTGGATGTACGAGCGGCTCGCCGAGGCGTACCTCTTCGACCCGGAGACCCGGGAGTTCCTGGAGCGGTCCAACCCGTGGGCGCTGCGCGGCATCGCCGAACGGCTGCTGGAGGCCGCCGAACGAGGGCTGTGGGCCGCACCCGAGCCGGCCACCCTCGACCGCCTGCACGAGACGTACCTGGCCAGCGAGGGCGACCTGGAGGACCGGCAATGACGAGCTATCCGTTCAGCGCGGTGCTCGGGATGGACGAGATGCGCCTCGCCCTGCTGCTCAACGCGGTCAGCCCGGCCATCGGCGGGGTGCTGGTCCGGGGCGAGAAGGGCACCGCCAAGTCCACCGCCGTCCGCGCCCTCGCCGGGCTGCTGCCCCCGGTCGACCGGGTCGCCGCCTGCCGCTTCGCCTGCGAGCCGGCCGCGCCCGACCCGGGCTGCCCGGACGGGCCGCACCCGGCCGGGTCGGTGGCCGAGCGCCGCCCGGCCCGCCTCGTCGAGCTGCCGGTGGGCGCCGCCGAGGACCGGGTGGTCGGCTCGCTCGACCTGGAGAAGGCCCTGGCCGAGGGGGTACGCGCCTACGAGCCCGGCCTGCTCGCCGCCGCCCACCGCGGCGTGCTCTACGTCGACGAGGTCAACCTCCTCCACGACCACCTGGTCGACCTGCTCCTGGACGCCGCGGCGATGGGCCGCTGCCACGTCGAGCGGGAGGGCGTCTCGGTCAGCCACGCGGCCCGGTTCCTGCTGGTCGGCACCATGAACCCGGAGGAGGGGGAGCTGCGGCCGCAGCTGCTCGACCGGTTCGGCCTCACCGTCGAGGTGGCCGCCAGCCGGGACCCCGCCGTCCGCGCCGAGGTGGTCCGCCGCCGGCTCGCCGCCGACGCCGACCCGGCCGGCTTCGCCGCCGGCTGGGCCGGGGCGGACGCCGAGGTGGCCCGCCGGGTCGCCGCGGCGCGGCTGCGGCTGCCCCGGGTGGCGCTGCCCGACGCGGCGCTGCGGCAGATCGCCGAGGTCTGCGCCGCGTTCGACGTGGACGGCATGCGCGCCGACATCGTCACGGCCCGCACCGCCGTGGCGCACGCCGCCTGGCAGGGCCGGGACCGGGTGGCCGCCGACGACGTCCGGGTCGCGGCCCGGCTGGCCCTGCCGCACCGCCGCCGCCGGGACCCGTTCGACACCCC
>NZ_JBSSLX010000333.1:0-4141 GCF_053890995.1 Micromonospora sp. I033
GCCACCGTGCTGGTCTGCGGCCCCGCCGGCGGGCTGCACCCCGACCCGGCGACCGCGTGCCGGCTCGTCGCCCGCGTCGACGGCCACCTCGACGCGCTCGAGGTGCAGCCCGGCCCGTGCACCCGGGAGTACGCCCCGGTCACCGCCCGCGCCGTGGGCTTCTGGCAGGACCGGCCGGTCGCGTACACCCGGACCTTCGACAACGGGTGCCACCTGCGGCGTGGCACCGACGTGCTGTTCGACTTCTGAGCCCGGGGGCCGGCGCCCGCCCACGGGCGGGCGCCGCTCCGGCGGTCCGTCACACGGCCGCGCCCCGGCGGCCGGACCGGACGGCCTCGGGCGGAGAATGGCGGCGGGCGCGAGGGCCGCGCCCGGCGGTGACGGGCGGGAGGCCGGGCGGCGTGTCCGAGGCGGTGGACCAGCAGGTGGCGGGCGGCGCCCGGGAGCTGCGCGCCGACTGCGCGCGCTGCTTCGGGATCTGCTGCGTCGCGCCCGCGTTCGCCTCCTCCGCCGACTTCGCCGTCGACAAGCCCGCCGGGCAGCCCTGCCCGAACCTGGGCGCCGACTCCCGCTGCGGCATCCACCGGGACCTGCGGCAGCGTGGCTTCCCCGGCTGCACCGTCTTCGACTGCTTCGGCGCCGGCCAGCACGTCGCCCAGGGCACCTTCGGCGGGCGGGACTGGCGGGACGACCCGGCCACGGCGCGGCGGATGTTCGACACCTTCGCGGTGATGCGGCCGCTGCACGAGCTGCTCTGGTACCTGACCGAGGCCCTGGCGCTGACCCCGCCCGGCACGCTGCGCGAGGAGCTGGCCGCCGCCCTCGCCGAGACCGGCCGGCTCACCGACGGCACCCCCGAGGAGCTGCTGGCCCTCGACGTGGACGCGCAGCGGGAGCGGGTCAACCGGCTGCTGTCCCGGGCCGGCGAGCAGGCCCGGGCCGGCCGGGCCGGCGTGGACCGGCGGGGCGCGGTGCTGATCGGCGTCGACCTGCGGCGGGCGGGGCTGGCCGGCGCGAACCTGCGCGGCGCCTGCCTCATCGGCGCGGACCTGCGCGGGGTGGACCTCGGCGCGGCCGACCTGACCGGGGCGGACCTGCGCGGCGCGGACCTGCGCGGGGCCGACCTCGGCGACTGCCTGTTCGTGCACCAGTCCCAGCTCGACGCGGCCCGCGGCGACCACCGCACCACGCTGCCGCCCGGCCTGCGCCGCCCGGCGCACTGGACGTTGACCGTCACCCCGGTCGGGTCGCCCGGCGGCGCGCGGCCCTCCGGTGACCGGTCGGCGGGTGGGCGCCCCACCGGCGGACGCGCCGGCGGCCGACGCCGCCGCTGACCGCGCCACGCTCGGACCCGGCGGACAAGCTCCGGGCGCGCCGGCGGTGGCCCCGCCCCGGACGACGTGCCTCCCGTCGGTGACGGCAGCGGGGGCCCGCCGCGCTCCGGTGCGGGCGGCCGGGTTTCGGCGCGACCGGGCCGGGTAGGCGGCGTCACCGTGGCGACGGACGGGAGGCGGACCGGTGAAGTACGAGACACGGCAGGGCAGGCAGCCGGTCGATCCGGCGCACGCGGAGGACGAGGCCGGCCAGGCCCGGTTGGTCCAGGTGCCGGCGGACACCGACGTGCCGGCGCCGGAGCCGGGTGCGCCGAAACCGGACGAGGTGACCGAGGACGACGGTTCCGGCGTGGCCGGCGGGGCTTCCGGCAGCAGCTCGGGCGGCTCCTCCATGCCGACGCACCCGGACGCGGCCCGCTGAGCGTTTGCCCCCGGCCGGGGCGGGCAGGAGTGCGACATGACGAGTGAACAGTCCTTCGGCCGCGCCACCACGGACGAGCCCGACGGCGCGACCGCGTACGAGGCGTCGCTGCGCCCGCCGGGCGAGTCCCTGCACACCACCGACGACACCGGCGACGACTTCGCCGACCTGCCGGCCGAGGAGCACCGCTCCGCCCGGGAGGTCAGCCGGGCCGGCTACGACGTGGCCGAGGTCTCCGGCACCGCCGACCCGGCCAACGAGCCGGAGGAGATCGAGGAGGGCCGCCCGGAGCGGTGAGCGAACCCCCGCGGCCCGCCGCTCGGCCCGGCGGACGAGCCGGACCGGTCACGACGTCGCGGACGCCTGCGGCGCCGGCGACCCGGCCGGCGGGGAGTGATCCGGGTCCGGCCGGGGCGTGACGGTGATCGCCCCGGCCGGGCAGAGCTCCACCGCGAGCCGCACCCGGTCCACCGCGTCGGCCGGCGGCTCGGTGCGGCGCAGCAGGACGAGACCGTCCTCGTCGTCCTGGTCGAAGACCTCGGGCGCGGTCATCACGCAGTTGCCCGCCCCGCAGCAGCGGCCCCGGTCGACGCCCACCCGCACCGCCCCGTTCACCAGGTCACCGGCAGCGCGTCGAGGCCGTAGACGACCGAGCTGTCCCGGGTCGGCAGCCGCCCCTCCGTGGCGGCCGGCCGCAGCCGGGGAAACCGGCGGGCCAGCTCCACCAGGGCGATCCGCAGCTCCGCGCGGGCGAGGGGCTGGCCGATGCACTGGTGCACCCCGAAGCCGAACGCGACGTGCTGCTGCGCCGCCCGGTAGGGGTCGAACTCGTTCGGCCGGTCGAAGGCCGCCTGGTCGCGGTTGGCCAGCGAGAGCACGGCGATCGCCCCCTCCCCGGCCCGGATCAGCCGCCCGCCGACCTCGACGTCCTCGGTGGCCAGGCGGGGCAGGCCGGTGCGCACGATGCTCAGGTAGCGCAGCAGCTCCTCGACCAGGCCGTCGGCGTGGCCGGGGTCGTCGCGCAGCGCGGCGTACCGGGCGGGGTGGCGGAGCAGCAGCAGGGTGCTCAACCCGATCATGTTGGCGGTGGTCTCGTGGCCCGCGATGAGCAGCAGCACGGCCATGCCGACCAACTCGTCGACGGCCAGTTCCCCGGTGTCCACCCGGTCCCGGGCCAGCCGGCTGAGCAGGTCGTCGCCGCGCTCCCCGGCGGCCACCTTCGCCTCGACCAGCCGGTGCAGGTAGTCGCGCAGCTCCCGCACGTGCCGCTGGACCAGCTCCGGCGGGGCGTCCCGGTCGATAAGCGTCCGGCTGCGCTCCTGGAAGAAGTCGTGGTCGGCGTACGGGACGCCGAGCAGGTGGCAGATCACCATCGACGGCACCGGCAGCGCGACGTGCGTGACCAGGTCGGCGGGTGGGCCGGCGGCGTGCAGCTCGTCCAGCGCCCGGTCCACGGTCTGCCGGATCAGCGGCTCGATCCGACGCACGTTCCTGATCATGAATTCGGCGGTGAGCATCCGGCGCAGCCGGGCGTGCTCGGCGCCGTCCATCCGGATGAACCCGCCGCGGCGGTCGCCGAACGCGCCGGGCGGGATCCGGCGCAACAGCGGAAAGCCCGGTCGGGTCAGGTCGGCGCTGAAGCCGGGATGGCGCAGCAGCTGCTTCACGTCGGCGTGCCGGGTGACCAGCCAGGCCGTCGCGTCGGTGGGGAGCCGGACCCGGGTGACCGGGCCGGCGAACCGGCGCCGTTCCCCCGCGTCGAGCGGGACGAGCGGGTCACGGTCGAGGTTGGTCGGGGGCCAGAGCGGCAGGTCGGTGAGGGGCGCAACGGTCACGCGGACACCTCCGGAGGGCGACTGTCCGTGACGACATCGATCCGCTACGTTACCCATCGACCGGAGTCGACACAACCCGCGCGGGTCAACGGGCGACGGTGGCCGCCGCCCGCGCCTCGGCCATCCCCCGGTTGGCCAGCGCGTCGGCCCGCTCGTTCTCCGGGTGTCCGTTGTGGCCCTTCACCCAGAGCCAGGTCACGTCGTGCCGGGCGCAGGCCGCCTCCAGCCGCTGCCACAGGTCGGCGTTCTTCACCGGCTGCTTCGCCGCGGTCAGCCAGCCGTTGCGCTTCCACGAGGCCAGCCAGCCGGTGATGCCGTTGCGCACGTACGTGCTGTCGGTGTGCAGCCGCACGGTGACCGGGCGGGTCAGGCTCTCCAACGCCCGGATCGCGGCGCTCAGCTCCATCCGGTTGTTCGTGGTCGGGGCGGCCTCCCCACCGCACAGCTCGCGCTCGTGCCCGCCCCAGCGCAGCAGCACGCCCCAGCCGCCGGGGCCCGGATTGCCGCTGCACCCCCCGCCGGTCCAGATCCCCAGGTCCCCGCCGGTCGCC